>JAHECH010000683.1 GCA_024641835.1 Deltaproteobacteria bacterium | reverse complement strand
CCTCACGACGACGCAGTTTCCTTCGGCTACCAGGATCGGGCATTTCCTGGATAAAGACTTTCACTTTACCGATCGCGCCTGCTTCCAGGCGCACTCATTCCGGCGAAAGCCGGAATCCAGTCAAACAATCGTATCATACAAGTCCTCCCAATCCAGATTAGCACTCTCAATCAATTCCAGTTTCCAGACTCGTTTCCATTCCTTAAGCCTCTTCTCTCTCTCAATAGCAGATTCCATGCTCTCGTGCAGTTCGTACCAAACCAATTGATGGACGCCGTAGCGTTTCGTGAAGAACCCCGTGCGCTCGCACGGGGGTTCTTCTAAAGAAAAAGCCGTTTTGCCCATTCGTCCCTGCTCTTCCGAACGGGGCATTCTGGCTTTTTCACGTAAACCCTCCTACCATATTGTTCTTATGTCCCCCTATCCTCTTGACGAGGTCTGAAGTAATACCGATATACAGGGTGCCATTTCTCTTGCTGGCTAAGATGTATACGGCAGGCTGCTTATTCACTGGCGTTCCCCTTTTTCTCTGGATTCCGGCTTTCGCCGGAATGACGGAATCGGGCCTCCAGGATGTGAAAGAACTTTCCCTCAGGTACTTAAGCCAGCGCATAGGCCCGCGGGGGATAGATGCCGGTCATGGCGATTACATATCCTGTCGAAGAGATTATTTCAATACCCAAAGAAGCCCTTCCCCATCCTTTGTTTTTCTTTGAAATTTTTCCCGAGATATGTAAAAAAACGTGGTATTCATGATAAGCTTAAAAGGTTCTTGCGAAATTCACTTCATTCCTCTCATTCCATGCCTCTTTCCGACTCGGGCAAGAGCGGATGTGGCGGCAGGGTTTTCCGGTGGCTAAGAAACCAGGCTCAAAAAAGCGGGCGCGATTACCGTCGCAGCCGAAAAGATCCACCAAATTCAAAATAGGCAATACGGTGAGTGACACTTCAGAGATGTATCGCCTCCTTGTGGAGCATGCCACGGATATCATGTGGATCAGAGATATGAACCTCCGGCTTACCTATGTCAGCCCGTCTGTCACCCGCATAACGGGATACACCGTTGAAGAAACCATGGCACTCACACTGGAACGGGTTTTCACTCCTGAGTCTCTGGAGATTGCCACACGTGCTTTTGAAGAAGAAATGGCGGAGGAACTGAAAGGTCCTGAAGGCCCATCCAGGGTTCGCACTTTGGAATTGGAAGGGTTTCGCAAGGATGGAACAAGAATTTGGACCGAGGAAAAAACGACTTTCCTGCGTGATCCAGATGGCAAACCTGTTGGGATTCTCGGCGTTTCCCGGGACATCACGGACCGCAAGAAGACCGAAGAAGCCCTGAAGGAGAGCGAAGAAAGATACAGAAACCTCTTCGAAGAGTCGAGGGATGCCATCGTGATTACGGGCGGAGAGGGACACTTTCTTGAGTTGAACGGGGCTGCCTTGGACCTTTTTGGTTTCAGCAAGGAAGAAATAATGGACAAGAATTTTGGACAACTCTACGTAGAGCCCACTGCTGGAGCCAGGTTCCAGCGCGAGATGCGTGAGAAAGGATCTGTCAGGGGCTACGAGGCCAAGCTCTTAACCAAGGACAAGAGAGAAATGGACTGCCTCCTCACCGTGACAGCGAAGCGTGCCAGTGACGGCAGGATACTGAGATACCAAGGGATCATTCACGATATCACGGAACAGAAAAAGATGCATGAGGCCTTACGGGAGAGTGAGAGGCGATACAAGGAACTGAGCATCACCGATGATCTCACCGGGCTCTACAACGTAAGACATTTCTACGCTCAGCTCAAATCCGAGGTGGATCGTGCCAGCCGCTACCAGCGGGCTTTGTCATTACTCATGATGGATTTGGACGATTTCAAGAACTACAACGACAGTTACGGTCACCTGGAGGGGGACAAAGTTCTGGCCGGGTTGGGAGCCATGATCCGGGACAACACGAGGCGAACGGATTCGGCCTACCGTTATGGAGGGGAGGAATTTGCAGTGATTCTTCCCGAGACGCCGGCAAGATACGCTTTAGTCATTGCCGAAAGGCTCCGAATGAAATTGAAAAATCAAGTTTTCTCCCCCGTCCAGGGAGAGAAAGCGCACATCACCGCCAGCATCGGAATTTCCGAGTACGTGCCCGGAGAGGAAATATCGGAGTTGATTAAGAGAGCGGACAGAGGAATGTACCTGGTCAAAGAGCGAGGAAAGGATCAGATCTGCACCCAATAGGAAGGATTTAACAGACATGGCTGAATCGGAAATTCCCGCTCCCAAAGAGCATCGCAAACCCAAGATCCGATGGTTTGACCGCAGGCGATTTTCATATGCCTGCCATATTCCCGAGCGGCGGTCGGGTATGGACCGCAGAACTGGCATGGACAGAAGATCCGGGCTGGAAAGAAGGTCCGGAATCGAGCGAAGGAGCAGGTTCGCCATGAGGCATCTTGGTGGGGAATTTGAGCATGATGCCCGGGTTTTGCTGCGTCGAAGAAGCGGTATCGACAGGAGAAGCGGAATAGAGCGGAGAGTGGCTTCTGCCGCTCTCTGATGAAGTGGTGATGGGGCTCACCAGTTTTTGGGAATTGCGCGAATTAATGGATCTCTGAGACACGATAATAGAGGGATCTTGGCCGTGGAAGCGACCGAAAAGTTCACTGTGGAAATCGCGGAAAGCGGTGTGGACATCACCAGCGCAGAGGGCATAAGTCTCCATTTTTCAGCCCTTGAAGCTTTGATGCTTCTGGATATCCTGAAAAACGAAGAGGCGAATTTGAGGAGAGCCGCAGATGAGGCCTCTCCGTTGCCCGTCCGGATTCACCTTTGAAAGCCCTTGCCTCGGACGGTGCACCACCCGATGCAGACCTTTGGCCGCAATCAAACGTCTTCCTGGTCCGACCCCAGGGGTGGTCTCTTCAGAGCCGCAACCACTTCCCCAGTGCCATGAACCGGCGCCGAAAAGCCATAAGGTCATGGCACTAGCCCCAGAGAGGCAGCTCTCCGGTCAGCTTGGAGGGACTGCGCCTACTCCTGAGAAGACTTGAAAACATGGAAGTGATTGAAGGGATGAGTCCATTTCCGGTTGCGGACTCGCCAGAGACCACCCCTGGGGTCGGCCT
>JAHECH010000682.1 GCA_024641835.1 Deltaproteobacteria bacterium | reverse complement strand
CCCGGAAGCGCCGAGGGTCAAAAGCTCACCCACATATCGATCATGGGAGTGCATGGAGAGGATTATGACTTTTGTCTGACGACTGATTTTTTTAATTTGGCGCGTTGCCTCAATACCATTTAACAACGGCATGGAAATGTCCATCAAGACAACATCGGGTTTCAGTTTTTCCACTTTTTTTACTGCTTCACGGCCGTCCTTAGCCTCTCCGACAATCTTAAAGTTGAGGTCACTTTCCAGGAGTTTGGTCAATCCTTCCCTGACAATGGTATGATCATCCGCCAGAAGAATAGTAATTGGCTTAACCCTCATCCTGAACCTCCTGCACCGGGATCTCAATGCGGATTCTGGTGCCTTCTCCCCTGGAGGAGCGCAGTGAGAAAGTTCCTCCCAGGGAAGCGACCCGTTCCCTCATACAGAGCAATCCAAGAGCCTGCTTGCCCTTGTCGAGTTTGTCCGGGTCAAACCCCACACCATCATCCTCAGCGATAAAGATAATATGCGGGTAGCTCTTCACGATGAAGAGCTTGAAAAGCTCGGCCCCCGAGTGTTTCAGGGTGTTGGTGACCACTTCCTGGGCGATGCGGTAGAGGACGGTTTCGGTCTCAGTGTCCAGGCGCTTTTCGAATCCTACCATTTTAAAATCTATATCCAGTTTACCGTATCGAGAAATGTCAGATAAATAGGACCCCAAGGCAGGTTCCAAGCCAAGATCGGTCAAGACCGCCGGGTGCAGCCGGTGCGACATGCGCCGCATTTCCTGGCAGGTGCGGTTGATCTGTTTCCTGACTTCAAGAATCTGCTCCTTCACCTGATCCAGGTCGGGCGTCAGCAACTTGAGAATGGTTTCCAGGGTAAAATTGATCCCCGTCAAGGCTTGACCGGCTTCATCGTGCAGCTCTCGGGCGATTCGCTTTCTCTCCACTTCCTGGGAGTGGAATAGTCTGACGGTAAGTCCCTTGAGTTCTTCCCGATGTTGCTGTACAGCTTGCAGCAGGCGAGAGTTTTCGATGGCGCTCCCCAGGAAGTTACCCAGGGAACCGATCATGCGATGATCCTCGTCACCGATGTGCCTGCCTGGAGGCACTTCCAGGGCAATAAAGCCCGAAGCCTTCTCCTTTCTGGTGATCAGGTAACAGGTGACCTCCAGGTTGTTGCCAGCGGTGGTGTCCCTCAGGGAAGCTTTGAAAGGCGGAAAAGTGCCGCGAGGTTTAAGGGGAAAGTTCTTTTTAAGCAAGGATCGCTTCAGAACCACATCATGAAAAAAGGCATGGCAGGAATTGCTTCCCAGGCTGGCCAGGAGTCCTTGCTGCACCCTGAGCACGAAGCCGGGTTCATCATGATCGATCAAAAAGATGCCCCCGGAACTGAGGCCCAGCACATCCAGCAGTTTCTTCAGGGCCACCATCAGGATGTCGTCCAGGTCTCGGGTCACGTTCATGGCCACGGCGACCGAGTGGAGCAGTGACAATTTCCGATGCTGCTCCTTCAAACGCCGCAACCCGTCCATACGCGCCGTGATGTCTTTGGCAATGGCCTCGTAGCCGACGATATCACCATTAACCCGAACCGCATTACCGCTCATCAGGCAATGGAGAACCGTGCCATCCTTTTTCCGGAAGCAGGCCTCAAAATCCCGGATGAAGCCATGGCGGTCGATCTGTTCCCGAAAAACCCGCCAGTGCATGACGTTGTGGTAAACTTCCTCTACAGATTTCAAAGAGAGCAATTCTTCTTTACTGTAATAACCCAGCAGATCCAGACAGGCCTGATTTGCATCATTAAAGGAACCATCTTTAGAAGTGACAAAGATCATATCCTTGGAGCCTTGAAAGATACGCTGGTACCTGTTTTCATAGAGTTTTAGGTCGCCCTCCAGCCGCCTTTGGTCAACGATATCATTGAAAACATACATTCTCTTCCCAGAAGAGCCGTCTTTGCTCGGAATCGGGGAAGTGGTGCAGATAATGGGAAAGGTTTCGCCGTCCTCCCTTTGAATATCAAATTCCCGAATATAAATATTGTTTTTCGAAAAACTGAGCTTCTTGAGAGTACAGTCGTTTTCACAAATGCCACTCTTGAAAACCTCCCGACAGTGTCTGCCAATGGCATTCGCTACGGGCACGCCTGTAATACGCTCAGCCGCTTTATTGAAATAATTAATCTTACCCTTCCCATCGGTGATGAAAAGCCCGTATGGCAAATGATTAAGAATTTCCAGCAGGCTTTCTTCTTTAAAAAAGGATTGGTTCGCACTCTTACCCAAACAAATCATGTTATCACACATAACCGGGGCTCATCTGGGGAAGTCACTCTCATGCCTCGGCCTGAGAATCATAATAATCATATGCACTCCGTAAAGGAGGAAGAACTGTTAGGCGGGGCGGTAAATGATGACAGGGGCTTTTTATACCAACATCATCAAAAAGGTATGATTGGCATGTAGGAGCGCCCCCAAGCGTGCTCCCTCCGAGAGCGGGCGGAACGCGGCTCCGCCCCTGCAAAAAATACCTGTGTGGCGGCAACTTGATAGAGGAATAAACAAATTTAAACAATTGAGAGATTCCTGCAATTATTGTCTGCAACTTACCATCCTAACCCGATATGTCAAGGGGCAATTCAGGGGATTTTTGCTGGCCTAGCCCGATGACTCACGATAACGATAGGTCGGCTTGGGCGCCCCCGGCCGGAAGGCATTGATGGCAGAGATAACCGCCTCTGCCTGATCAGTCTCCCGGAAATATCCCAGGGTACCATGCACAATATTAGCCAATTCTTCCGGCGGCAGGGTGGCCCGTATATTGACGGTAACCTGGAAATGGTCCGCCGGCCCGGTAAAGGCCCCATCCACCACGGGTTTTTCACCCACATGAGTCACACTGACCTTGGCGCTGCCGGTGGGGCCCACCACGAGCAATTTCAGATGCCCGATCCTGCCGTTTCGCTCCCTGACACCCTGCTCGAACCTCTCACCCAGGCGGGCACTGACAACTTTGCCATCAGCGGGCCGGGGGAGGTTCAGGGTGAGAGAACCGTTTAACCAGCCCATCTCGGCTTCGGACTCCGCGTACCGCTGGTAATCGATGTCCCGGAGCCAATGTTCCCCCGGAGGCGTTGTCTGGAC
>JAHECH010000681.1 GCA_024641835.1 Deltaproteobacteria bacterium | reverse complement strand
TTTCATTAAAAAGGGCGATTCAATTCCCCCTTGAATGGCAATATAGGCCCTGCACGCGGATCTTTGAGCCCAAAAGTTTAGAACATCCCCTTTTCTCATCACTAGAGGCGTCCACATCGGTGCTGGCTGGTTATTCACCTTGGGCGAGAAATCTCCCCCGGTGATGGCGGTCAAGACTTCGGTCTCGACTTTAAGCTTAAATCCATACCCCAGAGTAACTTCGATTCCGGCTTCGGTTTCCGAATTTCCCACTAAAATATTGGATACTCTCAACGCGTAGCCATCCATGGCCCCGGAGACGGGCACACCATATTTCCGGTACCCATAGCGGCCACCATCCTGCACGCTCGCCAGGAAACCCGGGTTCAAAATTTCAATCATGGCGGGTTCCTCATTATTTCCGTCTTGGAAACAACCTTAATTCTTCTGCCTCAACCCCAGTCGCAAAGCGTTGGTGATCCCGACAGTCTTAGCCCCTGCTTTGTAAACGCAGGTCGAGATCTATCGGGAATTTCTTCTATTCTTCAATCCAATTCGTTGAGGGCATTTTTCGGTTTCTCCATGGCCCAAATTATGGCAGAAAACCGTCTCAAGGTCTGAACCAGTTTGTGGGAGGCAGGTCATCCGTGTCGCTACGCTCATTTGACCCAATAGAGCTTAAATCTCTCTTATCCCATGCCTGGGGAGAATGGGCGATCCTCATCCTCTTCTTCTGCAGTCTCTTCATTGTGGTTGCCGGCGCAGTCCTCCCGAAAAGCCTCACTGAAAAGAACACCGGAAAGTCCATCACTACAATCCTCCCTCGTTACGGTCATTGCACCACCTAAGTAGGATCCTCTCAAATAGGTTTGCTGCTGGAGAACGCAGAGTTCAAAAAAAAGAGCAATCAACGACGTGGAAAAACCACAAGAACTTTAGCTGGTCGATCATCAAGGCTTCGCGCTTTGTGAGGGCGATTGGATTCAAAATAGATACAATCCCCAGGTTCAAGAATGATTGATTCCCCATCGTAAATCATTTCGTGACGTCCTTCGAGTGCGAAAACCAATTCTTCACCTTCGTGGACCATATAGTTTTTTGGAAATTCGGGTCCAAAGGTGATAACATAGGCGTCCATGGTTCTATTCCGTTTCTTATAAGTGACGGATTCATATACGTGGGCAGAAGCGAATCTTGGATCGATTGCTCGTTCTCTCTCTCGACTTCCTACTACTGCGAATTTTGCTGGAGGAATATCACTTTGTTCCCCTGTAATCAAGGTCTTCACGTCCACTCCCAACCCAAAAGAGATTCTTGTCAACGTGTTGATCGTCGGGACTTTATCACAATTTTCGATCTGGGAGAGATACCCTTTTGATAAACCGGTAACATGAGCAAGTTTATCAAGGGACCATCCCTTTGCACCTCGGACCTCGCGTATCCTTTGGCTTATTGCTTTTTGAAACGCCTTGCTCTCTTTTTCAACTTTCTGCATTCTTTATGTTTGCTACAGGCAAACGAAAAAGTCAAGAAAAAAGTGCGGGCAACGCTTTTCAACTTTTACGATTTCGAAAGCGCCTCTGATAAGGAGACCTGCCCAGAGCAACTGCTATTCTGAAAGTGTGGCGTCGGAGGTTCAAACTCAGCCTGTACAGACCTAGATGGATTAGGGTGTCGAAGCGGACTCATAAGCAACATTAGCCTAGTCTTGAATTCCACAATTATCCAAGACTACTTGAGTGGCACATCTGGCTGGCAGGATGCCTCCTTTCAGAATGAAACTTGATAGGTATGAAATAGGGGTATCGTTCCGACAAGCGCTGTTTCAGGTGGCTCTTATTCGGTATCGATTAGCGTTCCAATGCTTGAAAATTGGCGGGTTATGACTTCCAAATGCATGGTGGAATTCTACCGTGCTTGAGATTATTGTGTTTACTATGCGAAGTCTCTACCGAAGGGTATCTGAGAAACGGGCGCAAAGGGTAGTGTAAAGAAGTTTTCGCACTTTGGTAGCGGTGGCCTCATCATGGTTATGCTGCCATAGTCTCCTCTTGCGATGGTTCTTTTAGTAGTTCCATGTCCAGGTAAGCCCTGGCTCCCCAACGACTCCCAGCGATATGCCTCAGACGAGCCGCCACCAGCATCAAGGCGGACTGCCCATCTGGAAAAGCCCCTACAACCCGGGTTCTCCTCCTCACTTCCCTCAGGATCCTCTCCAAAGGGTTATTAGTCCGGATCCGCCTCCAATGGGCACTCGGGAAGTCATAGTAGCTTAGGGTCTCAAGAACACCCTCCTTGATCTTCTCAGCCGCTTGCCCCAGCTTCCGCTGCTGTAGTTTCTCGATCACTCCGTTTGCTTTTTCCAGTGCCGCCTCCCGATCCTCCGAGGCATGAATCGCTTTGAGCATCACGGCAACTTCCTTGATCTTGCCCCTAGGCACCACAGAGAATACGTTTCGGTAAAAAATGCACGATGCAGCGCTGCCACTTGGCCTCCGGGTATACCTCCGCAACAGACTCCAGCAACCCCATGCAGGCATCGCTAATGACAAGCTTAACTCCCTTCAACCCTCGTTTCTTCAGGTAACGTAAGAATCCTCCCCAACCCTCCTTGTCCTCCTTGGCTCCTTCCGCTACCCCAAGCACTTCACGGTTGCCTTCTTCCGATACCCCGATCGCCACCAAAATGGAGACGTTTCGCACCTCATCCGCCCACGTCCGCTTCAACACGATCCCATCCAGGTATATGTAGGGGTACTTATGCTCAATAGGACGGTTACGCCACTCCTCGATCCTTTCGTAGATCTTCTGGTTCAGATGGCTCACCGTCCCAGAGCTCACTCGGGTCCCCCATAATGCCTGCGTGACGTCTTCTACCCGGCGCACGGAAACTCCCACCAGGTACATCTCGATCAATGCCTCTTCCACCGAGGCCTCTCGTCGTCGATATCTCTCTATGATCGCCGTCTCAAACTTCTGTTGCCTCAGTTTCGGCACTCTCAACTGGACCTCCCCGGCTTTGGTCTGTAATTCTAACAGGTAAACCCCCGGCTTTGCCGGGGGACTCCCGAAGGTTTGACCGTGTGATGCGGTAGAAATACAACCTCCCATACGAATCGCCACAATTCGATATGGGAGGTTGAAAAAT
>JAHECH010000680.1 GCA_024641835.1 Deltaproteobacteria bacterium | reverse complement strand
GTGATCGAGCCCCATCACGGAAGGAATCTGGACTTCGATGCCCTGTACCGGCTCGTGGGAAGAGGTTTTCTGTACCTGATATGCAAACCCATTTCACTCCTCGATGATCGCTGGACAGAACTATACAGGCAGGGAGGCATGGCCGGGCTCCTGGGTCTTGCTGGCTGGACTCGCTGGTTTGATCTGAAAGGCATCGATACGGTCGTTGACGGCTCGGCTTATACGGTGCGGGGGATTGGACGGATCTCCGCAAGAATACAGACAGGAAGACTCCAGGATTACCTCGCCTGGGCGGCCGTCGTGGCCCTCGTCGTTTACGGCATTGTCTGGTGGTGGTCATAGAAAGGGCCGATCGATTCGGATGACAGGAAACGGGTTTAGAGTCTTAAACTGAAACTTCTTTGCACGATGCGTAGATGTTTTGAGCCCGAACCGGGGGGTGTGGTCTCTTCAGAGCCGCAACCACTTCTTCAGTGCCATCAATCGGCGCCGAAAAGTCAGCGGGTTATGGTGGCAGCCCTTTGGTACAGACCCTCCGGTTGGCTTGAAGGTCTGCGCCTGCCCCGGAAGAGACTTGAGATCATGGGGGCGGTTGGCCAGATGAGTCGACTTCCGGTTGCGGACTCGCCAGAGGCCGCACCCCCCGGTCCGGGCTCATTCGGTCTTTGGTTGGGGCCAAAGGCCTGGATTGGGTGAAAGCTCGAAGGAAAAGGTAAAGATCGATGTTGGATAGTGGTTTCCCGGTTCTCACGGCTATCATATTTTTCCCTCTCCTCGCATGTGTTTGCCTCTTCTTTTTTGAGCGGCCTCAGTGGGTCCGCGTCTTTACGCTGATCGTTTCCCTTGTCGAAGTCTACCTCACCCTGCCCCTCCTGAAATTCGCGTTCGGCACAGCATCGTTTCAGTTCGTGGAGCGCGTGCCTTGGCTGCCCGCCTGGGGCCTGGAGTATCACCTCGGCGTGGACGGCATCAGCGTGCTCATGGTCTGGCTCACGGTGGGCGTCCTTCCTCTGTGCGTGCTCTGCTCGTGGAGCTATATCGAGACCCGGGTCAAGGAGTTTCATTTCTGCCTCCTCTTCATGGTGGCAGCCTGCGTGGGCGTTTTCTGCTCCCTGGACTTTGTGCTCTTTTATGTGTTCTGGGAAGCAATGCTTGTGCCCATGTACCTGCTGATTGCGATATGGGGCGGCCCGGATCGGCGTTATGCTTCCATCAAGTTCATCCTTTACACCCTTGCAGGAAGCACGGTCCTCCTGGTGGCCCTTATCGCTTTCCGGATTGTGGGCGGCACCTTTTCCATCCCGGAGCTCATGACCAAGTCTTTCAGCTTCCGTTTTCAGTTCTGGGCGTTTCTCGCCATGTCCCTCGCCTTTGCGATCAAGGTCCCCATGTTCCCCTTCCATACCTGGCTTCCCGCGGCACACGTGGAAGCGCCCACGGCAGGCAGCGTGCTCCTTGCCTCCATCCTGCTGAAAATGGGTACCTACGGGTTCCTCCGCTTCTGCCTGCCCCTGACCCCCCTGGCGAGCGCGTATTTTGCTCCCATGATGATCGCCGTCTCGCTTGCCTCGATCCTCTATGGCGGAGCGGTCGCTCTCGGCCAGGACGACATGAAGAAAATCATCGCCTACTCCTCAGTCGGCCATATGGGTTTTGTCACGCTCGGTACTTTTCTCTTCAGCCAGAGGGGAGTCGAGGGCGCTCTCTTCCAGATGCTCAACCATGGGATCACCACGGGCGCGCTCTTCATGATGGTCGGAACGATGTATGAACGAAGCCACAGCAGGATGGTGTCGCGGAATCTGGGTCTTGGCAAATACATGCCCGCCTATGTGGGATACTTCGGCCTCTTCGCTTTCTCCTCTTTCGCCTTCCCCGGCACCAACAGCTTCGTGGGAGAACTTCTGGTCCTGATCGGCGCCTTTCAGTCCAATCCCTGGATAGGGGCTGCTGTCATTCCCGGAGTGCTCCTGGCAGCCACTTACATGCTGAGGTTGGCGCAGAAGCTTACCTGGGGCGAACCCTCCAGTTACAAGAAGGGCTGGAAGGACCTCAATGGAAGGGAATGGGCTTATCTACTCCCATGCGCCCTCTTTGTCGTCTACATCGGCCTGGCGCCCGGAGTATTTTTCAAGACCATCGATGCCTCTGTCCAACACCTTGTTTCGGAGTTCAGGGCAAAAACAACCATCTATCCCGGCCCGGTCCAGAGAGTGCGGGCACCGTTCACGGTCACAGTGGCGAACATGAATACCCATGATCAATCCAAGGATTAGACAGGAGCGCAACGCGTGGATTACAGGCCCGAATTGATCCTGCCGGAGCTTTATCAGACCCTGATCGTCCTGATTCTGTTCGTCTGCGCTATGATCGGCGACCGAAAGCAGCTTTCGGTTGGACGGTGGATCCCCTGGGTGGCGGCCGTAGGCATTCCGGTGGCTTTGGTCTCGCTCGGTTCCGAAGGCGAGATGTTCCTGGGTGCGTACCGCTTGGACCCCCTCTCCCAGTTCTTCAAATTCGCTGTGGCTGTGGGCTTTACCGTGGCGGTTCTCAATGCAACCCGACAGCCCACCCTTGAAGAGAACAGGCAGAGCGATTATTTCATGTTCCTTGCTCTGTCCGCTCTCGGGCTCATGTTCCTCTCGAGCGCCGTTGAGCTCATCACTATCTATCTTGCCATGGAAATGGCCTCGTACAGCCTGTATACCCTGATCCCTCTCAGGTCCCAGGAAAAGCAGGCTGCGGAAGCCGGAATCAAGTATATTCTCTTCGGTGCTGCTGCAACGGCCATTGCCCTCTACGGGCTCTCATACATCGTTGCTGCACAGCATACCACGTATCTCTCAGACCTCAGCGCCAAGGACTGGTCCTGGGCAAAGCAGCCCATCGCTGTCCTCGGCCTCACCCTGTTTCTTGCCGGTTTCTTTTACAAGCTTGCCCTGTTCCCATTCCATTTCTGGGCACCCGACGTCTACCAGGGTGCGAGCAATGAAACGGCAACCTACGTGTCCACATTGCCCAAACTCGGTGCCGTGGTCATCCTGATCCGCCTCACAGCCCTGGTCAGCCCGGGGCTTGAAATCACAACGATTCTTGCAATGCTTTCTGCCCTATCCATGACCTATGGCAACCTG
>JAHECH010000679.1 GCA_024641835.1 Deltaproteobacteria bacterium | reverse complement strand
ATGAAATCTGCATAGCGTTGAAAGTAACAAGCTTTATGAATAAACCGCCGGTGCTCCACATTAAAGCGGCTGTAGATACAGCCAGCAAACCTATTTGATGTTCCTGCAATTTTTTGATCATCTCTATACCGGTGAATAGAATGAGCGCTAATTTACTAATTACAGACTAAATCATTAACCACCGCAATCATCTTGCCCTCAACATGATGTGCCAAGCTTACCCTTGTCACACAAGGCCAGAATACCCTATATTCCACCCAGTGAAACCGAGTTCTTATCATATCATAATCATAAATATCAAATAATTACTGGAAGAGAGTGCCGAAGGATAAAGAAGGGATAGGAGGATTACCATGAAGAGATTCCTGATTTCTATCTTTGTGTTTTTCGCGGCTTTGTTCATTATTCCACCTAGTCTAGTTTAAACTCGGTGGAATAGTCTGGAATGTGAAATGTCTGTTGAGCAAGTGGAAAAGAGTCTGAATGTTAAATTGAAATTTGATCATCATAAAGGTTGTAATTGTTGGCCATATTTAAAAGATCCTCACGCACCTCTGTCTTTGGGAGGTCGAGCCCAGGCCACCGCCCCGAAGCGCCAAAGCGCCGCCCACATACACCGAGCCCCATATCGATTATTCAGACTGGCAGGTCCCCCCTTCCGATAATGGCCTCAATCACCCCACCTTCGTTTAAAACAGCCGATATGTCTTTGGGGCTGACCAGTCTATTGCTCCGCCTTTTCTGTTTCAAGCGATATTATGACTTGACTTGCCAGTCTATTGCCTCTTTCAAGACCTAAGGCGTATGACTTCGATACGCATCGTGAAAGCCAAACGGAGCCGAAAACCCCGGTGAATGAAAGGAATCTATCGAGCGGAGTGCCACTTGAAATTACTGGATGTAATCGCTCTTACAAACGGTGCTTGCTTGACCTTATTCTCCTTGAGCTGAAAGCCTCTGTGGAATCGGTCTCAGACCTTGAGTAGGTCCGATGAAACTCGAATCGATTCGAGATTTCTGTGTTGAAGCGCATCGAGATTTCGATTAATAGAGGGCGGAGGAATAACAATGCAATCGGGAGAAAGGAGGAGGGGTATGAACAAAGGGGATTTAGTCAATGAGGTGGCGAAGGTTACAGGTACCAAGAAGGAGGCCCAGGCTGCGGTAGATTGTGTTTTCGATTGAATCACAAAGGCATTGAAGAAGAAGGGCGAGGTAACGCTGGTCGGGTTTGGAACTTTCAAAGTAGGCAAGAGAAAAGCCAGGACAGGAAGGAACCCTAAGACCGGAGAGGCGATCAAGATAAAGGCAAAGAACGTTCCGAAGTTCACAGCGGGCAAGGCGTTGAAGGATGCGGTGAGCTGAAACAGAAATCGCTTGAGCACAGCCCCCGTCAGGAGTAAGTCATCATGATGAAGGCTTTTTTGTGCCTGTTTTGAGATCAATCCTAATAGTGGTTTTTGGAACCAGGGGCAGAAAACGAGGACGTTAAGAACCAAACCGAAGTCGAAGCATTTGATCGGCACGCTGGGTGAGAAGAACCTGCACTCAGCCTTGAAAACTTGGTATGCACGCGTAGGAGACCAACTTGAAGCGGAAGTGGACGGTTTCCATATCGATATAGTTCGGCGCAAGGTTCTTATAGAGATCCAGACAAGCAATTTTTCCTCTCAGAAAAGGAAACTGAACACCCTTATAGAAAAGCACCCTGTGCGGCTTATTTTTCCCATTGCCCAAGAGAAGTGGATCATCCGGCTCGGCTCAGACGGAACGACCCTCGTTGGCCGAAGGAAATCCCCCAAGCAGGGGAACATATATCAACTCTTTGTGGAGTTGGTAAGCCTGCCAAGATTGATAGAAAAGCGGAATTTTTCTCTGGAAGTTCTTCTCACGAGAGAAGAGGAAATCCGCCGTGATGACGGCCAAGGCAGCTGGCGGCGCAAAGGTTGGAGTATCTTTGACCATCGCCTGATCGAAGTGCTTAGGAAGCACCTATTTAAGAAGCCAGCCGACTTCTTGAAGCTGGTCCCCCGAAATCTTTCGGAGCCCTTTACAACACGAGACTTGGCTAATGGGATCGCGCAGCCGCACTGGCTTGCTCAGAAGATGGCTTATTGTCTTCGCAACATGGGGCTCATCCATGTGGTGGGGAAGCACGGAAACGCCCTGCTCTATGTCATTACGGACAAAAGTATGGCAACGAAGTCATTCGTCAGATAAAGAAAGCTAGGCCAATTGGCGGAAAGGTACCGGTGGTCAAAATGCATCATCTAAAAGAGGTGAAGAGCAGAAAAGCGAAAGCGGGACGCTCTTTTAAAATTTCGTAATTTATCTTTCAAGTGAATAATTACCGTTTTTTGCGATTGATTCTCACCTCTGCACTGAAAATCCGACGCCGGCCATTCCCCAAATCATTACGTGGTGCAGAACGTCGGGAGCAACTAGACTTGCTGTCCTTGGCATATCATGATTCAAATCTCAAACAGATATAATCTCAAAAATTGTTAAACAGCGTCCCGCTATCATAAGAGCGTCCCGCTATCATAATCGCTTTCTGTAACAAAATACTCCCCTCGTCGATTGAATTATTTAAGGACGTCCCCTTGCTTTTCACACTGTTATGGGAAGCTGTGTTATCTGCCCTTGACAACAGGGCTTTCTGGACGGCAAGAACCTGAGGTGACCATGCAGTGTTTCAGTGTTCTCCTGGATGGGGATACATTGGGAGTATGTCAAGAGAATCACGGAGGTCGACGCCCTTTCTATCTTGTCATGAACCACAAACATAAACACTTCGAGAATCCTTAAACTGTCAGCTATTGACTTTTTGGGGACAAGAGTAGTATAAAATCCAGCAGAGTTAAAAGATTCTCAAGCTCTTTAAAAGAACCTTAAAGAAGGAGAAGTGAAGGGTAATGAAAACGAAGAGGCTAGTTTTGCTAGTTTTGATGGCACTAGCTGCTATGACATGTCGCGTTACAACATCTACTACTACCGCTCAGACCGTTCAGTCCATAGCCATAGTGAGTCAAACGGAACAACCGTCCGGGCTTTGGCAGGACTGGCAGAATGGTTCTGTGAAAGTGGTGAATAACCAGGGGAGGAAGAAGATAATCATCGATCTCGTAATCAAGG
>JAHECH010000063.1 GCA_024641835.1 Deltaproteobacteria bacterium | reverse complement strand
TTCACGGTTTATCTATGGGGGAAACCCCTGGCCCCGAGCGAAGTCGAGGGGAACAGCGGGAGGGGGCAGAACTCCCCCGTAGATAAGCCGTAGAAAAGACCAGCCCGGGAGACTTGGAACGTAAGAAAAGGTATCATCGGCCGGTTTAGTTAGCGCTTATGCCCCCATGGCCCCGATATTCATAGCCGGGAGGGCACAGGAACGGTCGAGGGGGAAGCCTTTTGAAGTGAAATCTATTCGAAGGGCGCGTTGGCGAACCTCTCGTGATGACGCGGGCCACCTCCTCTATCCTGGGACCAGTCTTTGATGGATTGCAGTTTTTCGTAATCCTCGACCCGGTCAAGGGCCTTTAGCCTCTCCACGATGAGATGCCACGCACAATCCACATCCCTGCTTACCTCACATTTTCCTTTTGATGAACCGCCACAGGGGCCATTGAGCAGGTGCTTTGCACAGCGGGCTATCGGGCATACGCCTGCCGTGTAGGTAAGCACGCAGTCGCCGCACCCGAGACATTTCTCGCGCCATGTCCCGGGTTCATCCAGGGCACCGAGAAATGACGTATTCAGGGCAGGGATCACCGGGATTTTCTCAAAAACACTGGCAAGGGTCTGTACACCCGCACCGCATGCTAGGGAAAGGATCGCATCCGTTTGAGCGGGGACCTGGAGATAGGACTTCACAAGATCCCGCTCGCACTGGCGCTGGAACGTATCCGCGCTGATAGAAGGGGGAGCATTATTATCATAGAGAGACGGATTAACGAGCTCACGCTCGAGGGCTCTCACCTCCCTCTCTCCTCCGGAAAGGCATACGGTCACACAACTACCGCAACCCACAATGAAGATGTTCTTGAAACCCGAAATATAGGAGACGATTTCGGGCAGAGGTTTGAGCTTGCCGACAATCATGGTTCCACCCCCTTTGGAGGCAACGGGTCAGCCGAAAACTTTTTCCAGACCGAAAAGGGATGCGCCATCCGGTGCGCGGGACAGAGGGGATCGACTTTTCGCTGCAGTTTCTCTGAAAGGTTTTCTCCAAAATCCGCAGTATATAAAGGTTCGCCGCAAACGATGCACCGCACCAGTTCCATGGTGACAACCTCTTCCCACGGACCGTGAAGGAGGTGCTGGAATTCCACTGCTCTCTGCGGGCAAACCCTCCAGCAATTCCCGCACCGGGCACAGCGCGTCATGTTGTGAAGAAGTTTTCTTTTGTTCCCCTCGTCTTCGAAGGCGAGGGCGCTTGCGGGACAATTCTGGACACAGGCCAAGCAACCATTACATCGCTCGTTGACACGGAAGTATGCCATCATTTTCTCTCCCCTCTGATCTCCCTCAGGCAACCTGGCTTCTGATCGCTTGGAATATCTTGGATGCTGACTCCATCATCCGGGCTTGATGAAGCTCATGGCCTTCCACATACTCAATCGCTTTGGCCTGGCAAACCCTGACGCACTGGGGGTCGCCGTTACAAAGATCGCACTTGTACGCAAGTCCCACGTCTGGATCAAAACCCATGGCTCCCGTAGGGCAGGCAGAGACGCACATTTTGCATCCCACACAAAGGGCTTCGTCCAGGACCACTCGATCGAGTTGAGGGTCGCGACGAATAGCACTCTTCGGGCATGCGGCCGCGCAGGGGGGGTTGACGCACTGCTGGCACGTGATGGGCAGGAAAAAGCGCCGCAACTCATGGCCGCCCCCCATGACGTGAATGCGTGATTCGGTGCACTTCTTGTTCCCCGCATGCCTCATCGAGCAGGCGATTTCGCAATCCCTGCATCCGCTGCACCTGAGGGGGTTAATGGAAAGCGATTTGGCTCCGATCATTTTCATCACCTCTCTTTGCTGAACGCCACCTTGCTTGCTGTCTCTGATACATTCATACATGTTGAAAATGGATTTCTTCGGTTCTGCGGGATAAATCACCAGGCTCTGGAAGAAGGTTCTACAGGATGAACGATATAGCAAAAAATATAGGGATATCTGACTTGCTTGTCAAGAAAAAAATTCATAGTATCGTACTATGGCATTTATAATTTGTAATTTCAATAGACTATACATAAAAGAATTTGTATAAAAATTTTGGATGCGGAATGAATCAGTTCTCCATGATGAACAAATTGCAACTCATGTCCTCCATTTTTGAGAAGATATTCACCAAAAAGGACATCGCGAATGGAGAGTGAACGTTGATTGTTTTCCCTCCTTGAAGCTGACTTTTACCTATTAGTGGGGTTACTGGACACAGGGGTACAAGAAACGCCTGAGGGGCCGCGGGAGTCTCTTTCAAAATAGAGAAACGAAGGAAACGCTGCCTCGTGACCAGCTTTAGGTGATGGGTGAGGCGGGCGGAGGGCTTCCCAGGAATAGCCATCCAAGACCATGCATGGGAATGACTGATGAAACCTCGCCGCCCGCCTTCGCTGCCCCCTTTTTGCATAGTCATTCCCAGTCTCTCTTCGTTTCTCTATTTTGAAAGAGACTCCCGCGACCCCCAATCCGTACCCCCTGTGTCCAGTAACCCCACTTATGGGACAAAGTCAGCCCTTGAAGAGAGAGGGCATGAACTGTAGAATTGTCCCAGGAAAGGCGACCTTTTGCGCATGGCTGAAGATGAGGCCAACTCCAAGTCGAAGGACGACGATTCTCGATATGAGCTTGAGGGCCAGATCGAAAGGGTTACCTATGTCAATGAAGAGACAGGCTACACCGTAGCCAAGCTCACAGTCTCCGGGTCTTCGGAACCTGTTACTATAGTCGGTAACCTCATTGCCCCAACGCCGGGTGAGATGTTGAAGCTGAGGGGCGCCTGGCTTACCCACCCCAAGTTCGGCAAACAGTTCAAAGTGACCAGCCATCAGACAATCGTTCCCGCCACTGTCAGCGGAGTCAGGAAGTATCTCGGATCCGGTCTTGTCAAAGGAATAGGGCCAGTGATGGCATCGCGTATCGTGAAAAAATTCGGAGAAAAAACCTTACAGATCATTGACCAGAACATCGATGAGCTTCACAAGGTGGAGGGTATCGGCCAGAAGCGAATCGAAATGATCCAAAAAGCCTGGAAAGAGCAGAAGGAGATCCGGCATGTCATGATCTTTCTCCAGGGTCACGGAGTGAGCCCGGCTTACGCCACAAAAATTTTCAGGAAGTACGGATGGGAGTCGATATCCATTGTTTCTAAGAATCCATACCGGCTCGCCACGGACATCTTCGGCATCGGCTTTCTTACGGCAGACAAGATTGCCCAGAAGATAGGCTTTGCAAAAGATGCGGCGCCCAGGGCAGAGGCGGGGATCCTCTATGTGCTCAATGAGCTCTCTGAAGAGGGGCATGTCTACTATCCCTATGAGCAGCTCATTGAGAGATGCAGGGAAATTCTCGATGTGGAAAGGGACATTATTATACAAGCCATCGGCACGATTGCGTTCGAGGGGCGAATCGTCATTGAAGACCTGAACCAGGACTTGGAGGTATTTCAACTTAACAACAAAGCCGTCTATCTCAAGCACTTTCATGTCTCCGAGACAGGCGCTGCCCACCATCTGACCCGTCTCATCGTCTCCCCCAAAAGCATCCGAAAGATAGATGCGGACAAAGCGGTCCAATGGGTTCAAGGAAAAATCAGGCTCGCCCTGGCGCCAAAACAGATCGAAGCGGTGAAGACGGCATCTCAGGAAAAAGTCATGGTCATCACCGGGGGACCGGGCACGGGAAAGACAACCATCATCAATGCCCTTATCAGAATATACCGGGAGCTGGGGGCAAAGATCCATCTGGCCGCGCCGACGGGCAGGGCATCCAAACGCATGACTGAAGCGACAGGATATCCTGCTCGAACCATCCACAGAATGCTGGAGTTTAATCCTCAGAAGATGGGATTTCAGCGCGATCAGGATCGCCCGCTGGAGGCGGATGTGTTGATCCTTGACGAGACATCCATGATTGACACCACCCTGATGTACCACCTCCTGAAAGCCCTTCCTTCCCAGGCGACGTTGATTATGGTCGGCGACGTGAATCAACTCCCTTCCGTAGGAGCAGGAAATGTACTGAAAGATGTCATTGCTTCCGGAAGAGTTCCGGTGGTGGAATTGAAAGATATCTTCAGGCAAGCAGGTGACAGCCGAATCGTGGTTAATGCTCATCGAATCAACACAGGCCTCATGCCCGAACTCAGCGCAAAGAAAGGGCATCTCGAAGACTTTTACTTCATCGAGCAGGATGAGCCGGAGCAGGCGCTCGGCACCGTGGTGGAGCTGGTGTGCGAAAGGATTCCCAAAAGGTTCGGGTTCGATCCACTCGAACAGATCCAGGTCCTTTCGCCAATGCATAAAGGGCTTCTCGGAACGGAAAGCCTGAATTTGCGATTGCAAGAAGCTCTGAATCCGACAAAACAGGAATTGAGCAGGGGGGGAAGGACATTCAGACTCAAAGACAAGGTCATGCAGACGAGGAACAACTACGAGAAAGAAGTCTTCAACGGCGATATCGGAAAAATCACCTCCATGGAAGTGGAAAGTCAGGAAATGGTTGTGACCTATGAAGGTATCCCGGTGCGGTATGAGGCATCAGAGCTGGATGAGATTATCCTCGCCTATGCCATTTCCGTGCACAAATCCCAGGGGAGCGAGTACCCGGCGGTCATTATCCCCATCCTGCCCCAACACCACCTGCTCCTCCAGAGGAACCTCATTTACACGGCTGTGACCCGAGCGAAGAAGCTGGTGGTCGTGGTGGGGAGCAAGAAAGCGCTTGCCACAGGCATCAGAAACGACAGGATCATGAAGAGGTACACGTACCTCTCAGAACGGCTGAAACGGCTATGAGGTAGCCTCAAGGCGGACTTCCTGTTCATTCATGACCTTCCTGAACAGAGCGGGATCCCCTTTGACCCTGCCGATGATGTTCACGGCACTGGCTGGGATGATTCTTCCTGGCTTGCTCATGGGTGTCTGCCCGAAAAAGATGCAGAAGGCTTTGCCTGTGGGCCAGTAACCCAGTTCCCCCAGTTCCACCACCTCTTTCGCCGAGTCATCGAGATCGGTAGTGACCGGGATGGCAAAGTAGATCTCATCTCCCCAGGTGTCAAAGGAGGCCTTGATGGGCAGGGCCTTTGCCACTTTCCTGGCTGTGGGGGTATCATTGAGGTCCGCTTCCATCGCCAATTTCCCGATAGTAATCTTTATTTTCATCCTGGAACCCTCCTTAATGAACCATCAAACCACGACCGGCGGTTTGCTCCCGCAGGAGCAAGCTCCTAAAGTGTTTCCGTGGCATAACCATGCGGGGCATGGGGATTCTCTGAAGTGACTGGCGGGAGGCCGCTGTCCTTTTCGTGACTTATCCGTGGGGGAAGCCGCAGCCATCCCGAAGGGTGGAATGCGGAGGGGGCAAAACTCCCCCCATGGATAAGTCACTGAAAAGACTAGGCCGCCTCAGGCGGTCAAGGCCGGGAGACGTGGCCGCCTCTGGCGGCCTTGGAACGAAAGAAAAGCCCCGTGCCCCGCAAAAAAATAAACAATATATTGCTCTCCTTAGTAACTCGCATGAGAAGCATCTCGTCTATTTCTTCTTGAATATAATCTTGATCGGTGTCTGGTCCAAACCAAGCCGCTCCCTGAACTGGTTTATGAGATACCGATGGTAAGAGAAATGGAGTAAATCAGGTCTGTTTGCAAAGATGGCAAAGGTAGGAGGTCTCACTCCGGTCTGAGTGGCGTAGAACAGCTTCAGGTGCGCTCTTCCTGTTCTCGGGGGCGGCTTTTTCTGAACGATTTCTTCGAGGGCTTTATTCACCGCGGGAGTGCTGATCCTCCGTGAGAACTGGGTGAAGACATGGTCGAACACTTCCAAAAGTCTGTTCACGCCCTCTCCGGTGCGGGCGGAGAGGTTGAGCCTCGGAGCAAAGGAGACAAAGCCCATCTCCAGGTCTAAGCTCTCCCCCAATTTCTTTCTTTTTTCAGGATCCCTTTTGACAAGGTCCCATTTGTTCACCGCAAGGATCACGGCGCGGCCTCGCTCGAAAGCATAGCCGCAAATGCGCACATCCTGATCGGTCAGACCCTCCAAGGCGTCAAGGACAATCACGGCGATGTGGCAACGATCGAGGTTTCGGAGAGCCTTGATCATGGAGAACTTCTCGATTTTCTCTTTGACCCGTGCTTTTCGCCGAATGCCGGCAGTATCGATGAATAGATAGCTTTTTTCGCCCACGGTGAAAAGGATGTCAACCGAGTCACGGGTCGTGCCTGGAAGCTCACTCACGAGAAGGCGCTCGAACCCTAGGATGCGATTGATCAAGGAGGACTTGCCTACATTGGGTTTTCCCAGGATGGCCACCCTGATCCGGCCTTGGTCTTCCCTTTCCTCGGGTTCGGCGGCAGGAAGATCCGCCACCACATCCTCCATGAGGGAAACGACCCCATAACCATGAGCTGCGGAGATGGGATAGAGCTTTTCCAGTCCTAAAGCGTAGAAATCTGAAACGAGTCGCTCTTGCTCAGGACCATCGATCTTGTTGACGGCAAGGAAGAGCTTTTTCTCGGAACGCCGGAGGAGGTTCGCCATTTCCCGGTCGCCGGGCATCAGCCCATCCCGGCTGTCGGTCATGAAGATCACCCTGTCTGCCTCCTCGATCGCTTTCAGCACCTGACTTCTAACCCCATCGAGAAGCGGTTCATCCCCCGATTCATCAAAACCGCCGGTATCTATGATGGTGAGAGGATGGTCTTCCCACCTCACAGCAGAATAGAGACGGTCTCTGGTCACACCCGGCTGATCATCCACAAGGGCGTTCCTAGACCTCGAAAGGCGGTTGAAAAGGGTGGATTTCCCGACGTTCGGTCGTCCCACGATGGCGATGAAAGAGGTCATGGTAAGAGGCGATGGGCAATGTTTTCATCGAGATTATGATCTTAGAGCTTGACTGTCAACTTCAAAAACAATATATAGTATCAAAACGAAGTGACAACCGTACATGATGTATTTTAGAGGATGTTTGAGAAAATCATTGGTAACGTTCAAAAGTGCTTACACTGCGCTCACAAAAAGGAGTCTCTTACAACTAGCCGCATCTTGGGGAGGACTGGGGCCTTTTCCGGAGCCTCGGAACGCAAGAAAAGGCCCCAGCCCTTCACGGGTGAGGCGGCCCCATGCAAACACTTTTAAACGTCTCCAGATGATTTGGCTTGACTAAAAGGAGATGATCCCCCTACTCTAAACTGGAACTTTGATTTACCGGATTTTAGCATCATGCCCACCAAATACGTTATTGTCACTGGCGGTGTCCTGTCCGGCTTAGGCAAAGGAATAGCCGCCGCCTCAATCGGCCACCTTCTCTCTTCCAGACTCAAGATCATCCCCATCAAATGCGACGGGTACCTCAACGTAGACCCAGGGACCATGAATCCCTATGAACATGGGGAGGTTTTTGTCCTGGACGACGGGGGCGAGGTGGACATGGACTTTGGCCACTACGAACGATTCCTCGGGGTGGCTTGCAAGTCAAAATGGAATCTGACCATGGGCAAAGTCTTTGACATGGTCCGGCAGAAAGAAAGACGGGGCGACTATCTTGGAAAGACGGTTCAATACATCCCCCATGTCACGGACATCATCAAGAACCATATCTTTGGTGTGGCAAGAGAGGAGACCGCGGATCTCGTCATCGTGGAAATTGGCGGAACCGTGGGTGATATCGAGAACGAACTCTTCCTGGAATCTGTGAGGCAGATGAAGGAGGATGTGGGAAGAGGGAATATCGTCTATGTTCATCTCACCTATGTTCCAATCCCTCACGGAGTCAATGAGCAGAAGTCCAAGCCTACCCAGCAGAGCGTCAATCTTCTGAAGCAAAGAGGCATTTTCCCGGACATCATCATCGGGCGTTGTGCCCAGTTCCTGACGAAGGAGGTCAAGGCGAAGATCTCTAACTTCTGTGACGTGGAGCCGGAGGCGGTGATCACGGGTCTTGACGTGGAAGACGTCTATGAGATTCCCCTCATTTTTGAGCGCGAAGGCATCGCGGAAATTCTGCACAAGAAGCTGAACATCTACAGTCCGCCTGATATGACGAGGTGGAAGAAGTGGATAGACAATCTCCGCAACCCGGTCCAGGAGATTACAGTCGCCATGTGCGGGAAGTACACGAAGCTGGAGGATTCCTACGCTTCCATCATCGAATCCTTCCATCACTGTTCGGCTCACTTCGGCTGCAAGATCAATTTGAAGTGGGTCGAGACAACGGACCTCAAAGACGCTTCATGTATGGATGGCGTTCATGGTATCGTTGTCCCAGGCGGGTTCGGGCACAGGGGCACGGAGGGGAAAATAGAAGTTATTCGGGCGGCAAGGGAGAGGAACATTCCATTTCTCGGGCTTTGCCTGGGACTTCAACTCGCTGTGATTGAATTTGCGCGAAACGTCTGCGGCCTGAAGGGTGCCAATTCCACAGAGATGGATGCCAACACGCCTCATCCCGTGATTGATATCCTGCCGGAGCAAAAGACTATTACGGATAAGGGCGGGACGATGAGGCTGGGGGCTTATCCCGCCGTCCTCAAACCAGAGACTCTGGTTCGTTCTCTTTACGGGACGGACGAGGTTTCCGAGAGGCACCGCCATCGGTATGAGGTCAATCCGGCATATCACCACATCATTCAGGAAAAGGGAATGGTCTTTTCCGGCTGTTCAAGGGACGGCAGACTCGTGGAATTCATTGAGCTGCCCCGCCTCAAGTTCTTTGCTGCCACTCAAGCCCATCCAGAATTGAAGTCGAGAATGGAGATTCCCGCCCCCATGTTCTATGGGTTTGTGAAAGCATGTATGAGCTGAGGCTTTGAGAAGTGAGGGAATTGAATAAGAATTACTGCTTGGTTTTCCTGGGTCTCCTCGAAACCCCTGAAACCTTCAATCAAAAAATGAAAAGCATTGGGTTTTCGTCATCCGACATCGAGAGCATCATCGCCAGTCCACCCATCCCTTTCAGGAAGGGTTTGACCCTGCGGGAGGCGAGAGAATGTGCAGATGCGGTCCAGTCTGCGGGCGGCAGGGTGAATGTTCGGGAAGAGGAATCTGTGACAAGTCAGGAGAGAACTGGGAAGTCGGTGGCCATACCACCGTTGGAGAGTTTCACCCTGTGCCCCCAATGCGGGCACAAGCAGGTAAAGGCTCACACCTGCGTGAGATGTGGCTTCATTCTCCAGAGCTAGTACCGTGTCCCACAAGTTCGTTGAGGAATTCCGCAATGAATTTCTGAGACGTGATACTGGCAGAGGGATAAAATCGTGCGGCTATGACCGGGATTGTGGACATAAAAGAAGTCAGACTGAACATGGCGGTCCGCAGAGGCTACCGCAACTGGAAAAGCCAGTTTCAGGAAGACTTCGGCAGGGACACCCGCCTTTGCGACATTTCCACAAAGACCCTCGCCCAACTCGCCCTGGGAAAAGACAAGAGCACCTTTTACCTGTTTGATATCATCATGAATCTTCAGAGCCTGGGATCGGGATTCGAATTCAGCGAGTTGAAGCCGCAAGAAAAGATGTCGGTGATGGATCAATATCTTTTTCTGCTGGACCGAATCCGCTTTGAGTATATGAAAAGACTGGGATGGCTGGAGGCATATCCAGGGGAAGAGTTCGCCCTCGTGGATCTCGTGCTCCGGTTCGACGAATTGGCGCCCCGCTTTCAGACAGCCACTCCTGTCCTCAGCCGGGATCATGCTGCCTACCCCGAGTTTCGCGATATGAGCGCTTTCGAAAGAGAAGAGTTGATCAGAAAGCTGATACCCAAGGCCCTCAAGGAAATCCAGGATCAATCCACCACCTTATAGACCTTGTCGTTTTCCCTGACCCTGTCTTTGACTTTGATGCCCACCAATGAGCCTGCAGGGGCTTCCTCAACCGCTTTGTTGTCGATTTCCATGCTGCCCACGCTTTCGGTGAAGTCAGTGGTGTGCCCTGTGTATTTGAGGACATCCCCCTTCTTGATACCACCTCCGCTCACCTGAATGGCAGCCACGCCGGGCTTTGAAAAGAACTTTATTACCACACCTACCTGTTCCTCTGGCATGATCTTCCCTCCTCCCCTCCTCCCCCCAACGGGAGTGAGGAATATGGTGACAGCAAACTTTAGAGACCACTACAGCTTTTTGCCAGGATTGTCAACCGATCATGCACGCGAGAGGAGGCTGGACAGAAAAATCAACCTGATGTATGGTGACCAGATGGATGTGATCCTGGTGCCTTCCTAAGCGACTGGAGAAAGGAGACATGCGAGGAGGTAGGTAAGGGTCGGGATCAAAACCGAAAGCTCCTCGTAGCGAACCCATGAACAAGAAGGAACTTCAAAAGACGGACTCCCCTTCCGTGGAGAAAGAAAAGAAACCGAAAGCTCCCGCCAAGAAGGCTGGCAGGCTGGAGCCTTCTAAGTGGACCAAGGTCATCATCAAGCAGGCTATTTCCATGGCGAAAAAAATTGGAGCGGACGCGATTTTGTTTTACATGGACAGTACGAAGGATCTTGGACCCTTCTATGGAATCAAGAGCGACATCAAGCTCATTTTGCTCACCAAGAGGAAAGAGTGCATAGAAAAAGCATCCCAGTTGCCGTTCCATGCCGTCATGATTCCTGATGTGCAGCTCACGAGGACAGGTTACATCAAGATCGGTTTTCTTTCCGCGATTTCAAAGGGGCTTCTGAAAAGCGGGGATGTCATCGTTTGCGTCGGCGGGGTCCCGGAACAGGGTTACGTGGACACGATCATGCTGGTGGAAGTGAGCCTCGAATCTCAATTGTTCAGCGGCAGCGCGACAGTCTCCTTTCCGCCAGTACTACGGTCAGAGGTTTTTGAGACCCTCCTCGCCATAGTTGTGGAGTTGGCCAACGAAGGCCGGGAGGGAAAACCAGTGGGCTCCATTTTCGTGCTTGGGGACCATGAAAAAGTGCTTTCTTTATCGACCCAGCTTGTCTTCAACCCTTTTCACGGTCATCCTGAGGACTCGCTGAACATCAACGAGCCTCAAGTGCGGGAGAGCCTCAAAGAATTCTCCTCCATTGACGGTGCGTTTGTTATCCGAGATGATGGGGTGGTCCTGGCTGCAGGCAGATACCTGAACGTGGGTTACCATGGGGAGGCTCTGCCGCAGGGGCTTGGCACTCGCCATGCAGCGGCTGCTGCCATTACCCAGGTGACAGACTCTATCGCCTTTGCGATATCGGAATCGACGGGCAAAGTGACCATTTTCAGGGGAGGCAAGATACTGACTGAGATCGAGAAAGGCTCCCCTTCGCCTTCTACAAGGGCAGTCCCTGTTTAGACTCTTGGCAGGCTGCTTAAAAACACCCATCTACGGCGTTGCCCTCATCCCGCGCCCTGTCAAATTCTCGCTTTGCGAGACGGCGAAGCCGATTTAACAGGGCGAGTCGTTGCGACGTACTTGCATGTACGCCTCACTCCTCGGGATTTCGGGTGCCTTGCACCTGAACGTTTTTGATCAGCCTGCCCAACATCTGTTTTTCAGCAACCTGCTAAAGTTAGAAATACAAAAAACATAATCACGAAAACACGAAATAAAGAAGCCACGAGTGACAAGTTACTGAGGAGAGCAATATATTTTTGGATTGTTCCGGGGCATGGGCATTTTCTTTCGTTCCAAGGCCGCCAGAGGCGGCCAAGTCTCCCGGCCTGGCCCGCCTGAGGCGGGTTAGTCTTTTCAGTGACTTATCCATGGGGGAGTTCTGCCCCCTCCCG
>JAHECH010000678.1 GCA_024641835.1 Deltaproteobacteria bacterium | reverse complement strand
CGGGAAATGAGCTTGGGTGCTTTCGCGCCTGGAATGAGTACGGTTCCGATCACCAGGTGGCTTGTCAAGCACTCTTCTTCAACATTGGAAGGATTGGAGCTGATCGTCACCACAAGGCCTCTCATGACATCGCGGATATAACTGAGCCTGCTGTGGCTGATGTCCAGCACAGAGACCCTTGCTCCCATGCCGGCAGCAACCGTTGCAGCCGCCATACCTGCGACTCCCCCGCCCAGAATGGTTACTCTCGCAGGGCTGACTCCCGGCACTCCTGAAAGGAGAATGCCCATTCCTCCGTTTTTTGCTTCCAGACAGTAGGCGCCCGTTTGGATCGAAAGCGCCCCCGCCACTTCGCTCATAGGGGCCAGAAGGGGCAGGGAGCCGTCTTTGAGCTGCACGGTTTCATAACCAATGCCAATAATCCTTTTGGCAAGGAGTTTTTCGGTGAGTTCGCGATCCGCGGCCAGGTGAAGATAGGTGAAGATGATCTGGCCGGGCCGCATTCGGTCAAATTCAAGGCCCAGGGGTTCCTTGACCTTGATGATCATATCCGCTTCACCCCATACGTCCTCAGCCCTCTCCAGCAGCTTGGCTCCAGCCTGAGCATAGGCTTCGTCAAGAAAGCCGGACCCCACTCCTGCTCCCTTTTCGACAAAAACCTTGTGGTGGTAGCCCACCAGAGCCTTGACGTTGGCTGGGGTGGCTGCAACCCGTTTTTCTGCAGGCTTAATTTCCTTCGGTATCCCGATCTTCATAGGGACCTCCTATCAGAGAGTGTTTTCCATTGCTTTGCTGGGCACTACGACCCATTTGCGTTTTGCTTTCATGACCATAAAGGATTCGCTTGATCTAATTCCTCCCACCCGCGGAAGATCTTCGGTGAGAAAACGGTAGAGACCGAGCATGCCGTCGGAAGTCACGATCTCCACGATGATATCAAAGCGCCCTGTTACAACGGCTGCCCAGTGAATGTTGTTGAGTCCGGAAATCTGTTCGATCTTTTGGTCGAGTTCCTTGTGGGTTTCGAGACAGACACCCACCAGGGCAATGGTCAGCTCTTTTGCCTTGAAGGCATCCACCAGGCCGCAAATTCGCATGACACCCGTAGAGACGAGGCTTTCGAGTCTTGACCTGACCGTAGGCGGGGTAATGCCCAGGGACTTTGCAATCGTGCCCACAGGCAGACGGCCGTCCTTGGTCAGGATTTGGATGAGTCTTTTGTCCAGGGAGTCGAGGGTGCTTTCTTTCAAGAGATTTTTCTTTTCCTGGTATTATACAGGCATTTGCTCGCCCGATCAGAAAGAATAATATGTTCCATGTTTCATATTGGAAAAAAGAAGTCAAGCGCATTTTCATGGCCCCGTGAAAAAGGAGCAATGGCGAACAATAAAAGGGTGGACGGCTTTCAAGGCTCGAAGAGCCTTTTGAGACATCAGTAGACAGATCGGATTTGGGTAACTGCCTGTTGAGCCCCGCTCGGGGCTCAACAGGTGGTTGCCTAGCCCTTGATGATTCGCGGGATCATCATATGGTGATGCGGGCAGAGAGAGGTGGGGTTCTGGTACGCAGCGCTGGCGAAAGCGACCATGTATTTCCGCAGGCCAGGGAGGAAAACGATCTCGTCCACAAAGCCTCTGCTGGCGCAGTAAACAGGTCTGGATTTCCTGTAGTACTCCTCGGCCAGCTCATTCATTTTGTCGATCACGGGTTTGAGATCATTTCCAGCATCCTTTTCTTTCACGAGCCTTCGCGCGAAAGAGGCGACCGAAGCCGTCTCACCGTGCATCACGTAAATCTCGGTCGTTGGCGTTCCCAGGGTAAAAGCATTATGGTTGTTGGCTGTGGGACCGCCCATGATGTAATGCGCAGCAGCCGTTCCTTTTCTGAGGACGATACAGATCTGAGGAACGTCGGTCTGCTCGATGGAATAAATGAGTGACTGGCCGAGGCCTAGCAGCTCTGCCTTTTCAGCGATATCACCCACGTCGATGCCGCTGGTGTCCTGGAACCAGACGATGGGAACCCTGTCACGGCCGCAGAGGGTGACGAATTCATTCATCTTGATCAGGCCCTGGCGGTAAAGTTTTCCGCCCACACCAGGGTAGGGGGCGTACTCGGGGTAGTTCTGCCCAAGGAATCCCTGGATATTGCCGATCACGCCCACCAAGAAACCGTTGATCTTGGCCAGGCCTGTGTATACTTCGGGGCCATATCCAGGCCGGAATTCCATGTGTTCGCTGTTGTCAAACAGCCGGGCCAGAACTTCCATGAAGTTGTAGCCTCGTTTCTGATTGAAGGCGACGAGGTAGTTGAGGTCCGAAGTGGAGAACTTCGGCTCCTTTGGTTCAGCCACACGGAAGAAGTTCGCGTCATAGGCAGGGCACATGTCCACATACTTTTTCACTGCATCCAGAACTTCGAACTCCGTCTCGTAGACTTCCTTGAAGAAGCCCGTCTCGTTGTAATGAATCCCTACGCTGCCCGGCGGAAGTTCCTTGAAATGCCGGGTCGCCTCAATGATCTGCTCAGCCCCTTCCTGGTCAAAGCCTCCTTTAGGGCTCATCCCGCTGACGATTCCGCCGCCACCCACCGCGATGTTGGCGGCCTTGTGGGCAATGAGGATTGTCGGGCTGATTCCCTGATATCCGCCTCCAGCAGGGTTTGTTCCATAGATACCGGCGATCACGGGAACACCCAGCTTTTCCAGTTCCGCATGGCGGAAAAAGGTGGTCCCGTTGCCTCGACGGTTGGCATAGACCTCTTCCTGTTGAGTCAGTTTGACACCGCTGCAATTCACCAGCCAGACCAGAGGAATGTGCATCCTCTTGGCAATGTCCGTCACCCTCAACTGGTTGTCCGCCTGCCCGGCGATCCAGGCACCGGCCATCACCTTGTTGTCAAAGCCGACGACCATACACCACCTGCCATTGATCTGAGCGAGTCCGTCAATCACGCCCGTGGTCCCTTCTTCATTGGACTGAGGATTATAAAGGGTATGGAGAGGGCACCATGTGCCGGGATCCACGAGGTGCTCTAGCCTTTCCCAGACCGTGGTCTGGCCTCTTTTCCTGATCGTCTCCGCCGGAATACCGGCTTTCTTCACTGCCCCTACAGCTTTGAGAACTTCTTCCTCGACCTGCTTGATCTGAGCTACGTTC
>JAHECH010000062.1 GCA_024641835.1 Deltaproteobacteria bacterium | reverse complement strand
TCCTGGAGAAGTATGCTCAGGAATACAACAAGGACATTAAAAGAATTTCTACGCCGGCCATAGATGCCCTGGTGCGATACCACTGGCCCGGGAACGTGAGAGAACTTGAAAACTGCATTGAAAGGGCTGTGCTCTTGTGTGATGATCAAGTGATTCACAGTTATCATCTGCCGCCGACGCTTCAGACGGCTGAGGACACCGGAACGCAGCAATCACAATCGCTGGACGAGGCTACAGAGCGGTTCGAGAGAGAGACGCTGATCGACGCGCTCAAGACGAGCAGGGGGAATATGAGGCGTGCAGCGAGAGCGCTCAAAACCACGGAACGCATCTTCGGCTACAAAGTGAAAAAATACGGCATCAGCCCGAAGCAGTACAGGTAAGTGAGTGAAATGCCTAGAATGCCTAAAGTGCCTAAAGTTGATGAACTCGTAAAAAGCCGTCAAAATTAGAAAAGCAAAAAACGAATCACGAAAGCACGAAAAAAGAGAAAGCACGAAACAAAAATAAACGTCTCAAATCAGAAAAGCAAAACAACATAACCGCAGAACACAAAAAAATGAAGTGACCAAACTGAGATATATTGAAATAAAAGGTGCAAGGTCTAAGGTTCAAGCGGCTATTTTCCGTTCAGCACAAGAGCAAAGCCCCGTTCGATGCCCTTCCGGTTGAGAGGGAAGAACCGATCTTTTCCTTTGAGTGATTCTTCCATACCCTTGGTCGCTTCTTCGAGACTCAGCAATTTCGTCTTGGCGCAAAAGGCGCCCATCATGACCATGTTGACGGCACGCTCAGAGCCAACCTCCCTGGCCAGCTCCACCGTGGGCACTTTGAGAACCTCCACATCCGGTCGCGTGGGATCCGTATCGATAAGGGATGAGTTCAGAAAAATGATCCCGCTCTTTATCACGGTCCGCTCGAACTTCTCCAGGGACGGATAGTTCATCGCCACCAGGATGTCAGGGTTCGAGGCCACAGGTGAGGCGATCTTCTTGTCAGAAAGCGTGACCGTACAGTTCGCTGTGCCGCCGCGCATCTCGGCGCCATAGGAAGGGAAGTAGGTGACATTCAGTCCTTTATACATGGCTCCATGGCTCAGGATGTATCCCATGAGCAAAACACCCTGGCCGCCGAAGCCTGCAAATAAGGTTCTCGTAATCATCGATTATCCCCTTGTGCTGTAATCACTTATTTTTTTCATACCCAGTGGTAACTACGTAACTCTTGAAATAATGTTTTGGCTGCCCCATGGAGCCTCGGGTTCCAGGGGGTTTTTTTGTCTGGACCCCTTGACGAGGTTTTGAAGATAGTACGTTTTTTAATAACATTTTTATCCAAAATAGCAAGAAGGATTTTCGTTTGGAGGTGATACAGCAGCGTGACAAATAAAGTAATAAAGGAGTTTTCTTAAAGACTTAGAGGGAACTGAAGCATTCCTCGATAAGCTGGGGGGATACAGTGCGGAATAGCCCGCCATCCAGACACGCCTGATAATCTCCGGCCTATTGCCCTTTTTGCGCTAGGTGATACCTCTCCCCTTCAGTTGGCCTTTGAAAACCAAGTACCCTAAGGGGAGCCGAGGATAAGACCCTGGCTGAAATGGTGTATAAATCGCGGAGTGAAACTCGATGAAACAAATTATTCCGTAAAGGAGGTAGCCAGCCTAACCAGGAGTTGGCAGTTCCAGCTTTCGTATCGCAATCATAAACCGAAGATCTTGGTTTAGGCGATAAACTTGTAACTCAAGTCATAACCTGCTTGAATCAGAAAAGGCGGAGCAATACGCTGCTCCGCTTTAAGGACATATCGGCAGTCTTCAACTTACGTGAGGGGTTCAAGGCCATTATCGGACGCGAGGAGCTGAGAGTTTGAAGAATCGATCAAGGGCTCAGTGTATATAGTGCGATTTCTGCGTCGGGAGTGGGGGTTCGGGCTTGACATCCCAAACCCCCTGTTTTTCACAACCCAGAGCCTTGTCTTTTGCGTTTTTCCAGGAACTCCTTTTCTTGCTCTCTCCAGTTTGGGCCGGTGAACATGACATCGAAAAAACTGCCCAGTCTCTCGAACCACCTTGTCCAGGGGTTTTTGTTGCTCTCCTTTGCTTCTAGCACGTCAGCGACATACGTGGCAATTTCGGCCATTTTCTCCTTGGGGACGAAGTAGGCAGCCCCTTCTTTCACAGACTTCGTGAGGCTTTCTACATTCAAGGAATGTGCCGTGAGCATAAGGGCCGGGATATTCCTCTTATTGGCAATCTCAAGAAGATCAAATCCTTTTACTCCCATGATGTCAAGCACTGCCAAGTCGTATTCATACTGTTCAAGAAGTTTCTTGGCTTCCTCGAAAGAGGACGCGGCGTCTATTTTGCATACTATAAGAAGACCAATTAGTGTTTCAAGGATGTCTCTCTCGTCATCAACGATCAGCAATCGTTTCCCCAAAAGGACTTTGTTAGGATCCATTGCTTATTCTCCCTTTTTTAGATCGATAGACTGTTTCTTGGTCTAATGATAGATCTTAAAGCTAACTTCCCTTTTTATGTAACAGCACACGGTACTTTTCATCCCTCGAAGTTGGCCGATTCCCCACATGCCGAGAGGGAAGGGAGTTCTTTCTATATCACTTCATAAAATAACAATCTTTATTCATTAGTTCAAGTTATTCTCCCTCAGCACGCCAATGCAAGATGCGGGTGATAGCAAGATCTCACTTTTTCGGAGTCAGGCTAGACGGAAGTCGGCCTTGTTTGACAATGGGAAAGGCGCATCGCAAGAACGAGGGATTACCGATCAAGTCTATCGTGCATGCGAACGACGCTCGGGCAACGATTACTAATAAGTGTTTTATCCATCGTCGCAAAAGAGAGGTGAGACAGGGTGAGGTCATTTGCCAGCGTTGTTGAGGTGGTAAGGTTTGATTTGAAAGAATGATGGATAACAAATGAAGTCTATTGAGCGGCCATCAAACGGGCAGGCAACGATTTCCCAAATGATCGTTGAATTTTAGAATCCGTATCGTAGTTGTAAGCGGGAGCCCGTGTTCCCGGCGTTCCTCGACAAGGGATTAGCAGAAGGAGTCGTTAACGGCCTCTAGTTAGGCAGCCCGAAGCCAAGACTATAGATCCATCTCCATGAACACCGTGATGGAATAGTACTGATCAAGCTGCTTGGCCGGTTGGTATGACTCCATGCTGTTGTCGGCATATGGATCTATTTCGTGAAACCCAACGGAACGGTACAGCGAATGCGCCGCATGGAGGAACTCCAGACTTTCTAGCCTAAGCTGGCGATACCCCATCGACCGTGCATCGTCGATCAATCGATTGGTAATAGCTCGACCAATTCCCTTTCCACGATATTTGGGAGGAACATACATCCGCTGGACCTCCCCCCCACGCGTTTCCAATCTCTTCAGGGAACCCACACCCGCAATTTGATCTTTGTACCGAGCAAGGTAGAAACGTCCTCACTCTCAACCTGCTGAAATTCGACTTCATCCACTGAAGGATTCCTTTCAGATGAACCTGGGCTGCCCAACGCTATGGCCACCGGGAGGCGGGCGCCCTTTCCCGCCGATCCGGTGCACCCGGTCGTTATGTAGCCGTCTTCGATTCAACAAGTGGTAACAAACGCGAATCTTCCAATGCTGCGGTTCGATGCCCCATTCCTGCCAAGTACCCTTGATTCGAGGAAAATGCAATGAAGTCAGATAGCGAGTTCTGGCGAACAAGCATGACAAGATCCCATTGCTCTTCCTGAGGCCCAATAAGGTATTTGCCGCCTTTGCCTAAAAATACAAGATCACCGCCACTTTCCCTGAGAAATGGGAATGTGTGGTCTATGTACTTTTGATATGCCTCTGCTCCAGATATGGGTTTGCTGGGCATAAGCTCAGGATTAGCAGAATAGTCAGCCACATCGCGAAAGCGTAGGAGATTTAGCATAACGACTTCACCAGAGAAATTCCGAGCGAATAGTGCCGCCCCTGCCTCCTGCGAGACTTCTAAGAAACGTTCTGTCATTTGATTTCCTCTTTCTCCTTCATGGCAACATAACGAATACGAGTTTTTGCGGCGCGGAGCCGACGCAAAAAGTCGAGTTGAACTGAACCGATGAGGGCGAGGTTGGGATTGGACATGGAGAGTTATGCGCTGGTCTGGGCTATTTTTGACTCATTGTAAGAGATGAAAGGGCGAAAGACAAGCAGTGTGCATCCTGTGAAAACACTCAGATGGCTGACTCAGAGTGGCCCCCTTCTTGTTTTGATTAGCATCACAAGCCTATTGTGCGGCAAGGAAATGGGCCGGTTATGCCTTGCCCAAAAATCCATAAGCCCAGTATTAAGGCCAATGCCGGGTCAGATCGAAAGCGTTGCACGATGATTGCAGGGTCAAATCTCGGTTTTTACAAGTATCGTCACTTTGCGTAGAATACGATTCGTTGTTGTGCCAAGCAGTATTCTCCATTTGAGTGGCATGCGGCCTGCCACTACTCCATGCTCAGTTTCTTATCCATCTTGTCGAGGTCCATTTCTTTGTGACCTTCTTTGTCAAACATCAGGACCATGTTTCTGAAATCCTCCTGGTCAATCTTCTCCTTGACCCATTTGTTCCAATCCCCTCGGTGAGAATCAAGAATGGCCTTGAAATTCTTTGAGGCGTTAAAGCGTAACAGGGCCTCATCTTTAATCCAGACACAGTAGTTGCATTTCTTTTGCCCTCCTTCTGAAACAATAAAGAAATACTGGAAATGCTTGCTGCCTGGTTTAAGTCCCTCCTTAACGCTGAGGCTCTTGTAAGACCACTCATTTTCCATTCTTTTCTCCTCCATGAAATAAGCTAGGATTGTATAGTTTCCCCCAAATTAAGCTATCGCTGGCCTCCCGACTCTCATTCTCCCCTTTGCGTTCTCCTCCACTCCCTCGGACTCATTTGCTCCTTCTCTCGCCCCTCAGATCCCCCTATTTGCCTCTGGTCGTTTGCCCTGTCAAGGCAGGTTACGGAGCCTGACCGGAAGTTGGCAGTTCAGCCGAAGTAGTCAGAAGTTTAGTACAACCGTTTATTCTCTCTTACCCGCGACATGAGGGCACATGGCCGCTAACCCACTAAAATGTCTGACACTGAACTTGACCGGATGCTTACCCACATTCTGATACGGTACAGGCACTGCCAGCAACTCCTATCTGGAAATGAGTTGAAACAAAACAACGGGAGATGCCCGTCGTGTGGGATACAACTCGCCAAGCCTAACGAAGATAAGTGAGGATCGTGATTCAGTGTTATTACCCTGTCGCACAAGGCTCTGGCTTATTTGAGCAGCATCGAAAGGAATAAAAGAAAAAGACGGAAAATTAAACCGCAAATTGCCTGGGAAGTATATTTTCAGCCCTGCGTACGGCAAGTACGGTTTAGAAGAAGAGATTAAAAAAGCTCTTTCTTGAACAATGCCCTCTCAACGCTCCATTTCTTGGCCCCGTATGCTATCAACACCAAAAATCCTGAAAGGTAAAGCAATGGCAACTCACCTTTATTTACTATGGGCATCCATCCGTTTGATACATGGACCATGAAGTAAGCGAATACCATTTCTATTCCTGCAAATAGAGCAACCAGCCGGGTGAAAAGTCCAAGGGCAATTGCTATTGCTCCAAAGAATTCAATTACTCCTGCCAAGCCCATTAGGCTAAATAAGGCCACAGATTTTCCTCCAAAAAGCCCAAAAAGTTTCTGGGCCCCATGTTGGAAAAACAAAAATCCTATCAAGACCCTGAATGCAAAATAAAAGTACTCTTCTTTTCCTTCAAGGTATTTACCAATCATTATGACACCTCCAAAAGTAGACAATTCTTAAGAGGAATTGCCTTTTTTAAAAAAATTCCTCCAAGATTTTCATAAGACTTCAGGCTGCCCATTAAAGTAGATTCTCTTTTGAAGCTTTACAGGCCTCCATACATCTTCCACCATATCCGCTTCAAGCCATTAAGCCAGCTCCTTGGGATTTCCAATAGTTTCAGAAAGCCCGATTTTCTGGATATTCTTCAGAAGCTGTTTCGTCAACCTAAGTATAATTTCAATTGCAGGCCCGCGTTTGACGTCATTTAAAGGGTGTAATTCGTCAGCCACAATTACTCTCACATCTCTAAGCCAAGGCACCCTGTGCCTGAATAAAAGGTTAAGAACTCGCTTCCAGTGGGAAGGAGGTTAGGCGATTTGGGCTTATGTGTCAAGAACAATGAGGACCCATGACCTTGTGGCCGTTCGGGTATACCACAAGGAGCAATTCACCCTAAGCGGACATGTGGCATTGGGAACGTTCAATTTGACCTGTTTTCGGTTCAAGGATACCCCTTTGATGGTGCTGGCGGGACAGACCTATCCCACGAAGGCCTCTGTGTGTTACCGATCAGGTGTCGAGATAAAGCCGATTATCGGAGAAAGGAAGCTAGGGGGTTGAATCTTCGGTCGATGCTGGCACGTGCCTGAATCCATGGGTGTTTTTGATTTCCTGCCTACCTCTAGCGAAACACCGAACTGACTACTACCCAAACTCTGTTGCGAGATGAAACTCCGGGTAGTGGAACATTTTGAGGCCTCCGAAGAATGAGCGATTGCCGATCCAAGTCTATCGAGAGGCCGGGTATAAGCGAGGTCAGCGATTACCAATGAAATCAATCTAGAAGGCGGGGAGGGCCACGGTTACGATTTCCCAAATGAACATTGAATTCCAGGCTCCGTATCGATAGTAGTGTGTGGGTGCTCGGGTGAGACTTTAGTAGAACAAATCGGTAACAGGTCCTTCACTTGCCGGAATGAAGCACACCTGAGACTGCTGGCAGTCGGCTGCCGCATTGGGTGTTGGGGCACATTCAGCCTATCGCCACTTTCTCTGCAACGAGGATCTCTGAAGGCACCCCGTACTTACTAAACTTGTCATCGCACCGGAGCCTCCACCTCGGCTCGGTAGCAAATTCCAATAGATTGATTGGTCGGCATCCGCCCACAAGCGTCGGTCGGATCGCATGCATAGTCATCCAAATATTCTCCACAACGCTAGACATGGCGGTGAATCCGTGAGTAAGACTGCTTAATCCCAGGAGCCCGCCTTCGGATAAGACTCGCCACGCCTCTTGAAGGACCGTCCGGATGTCCTCGAACGTTAGCAGATCAAGGACATAGTTTGACACGAATCGATCAAATGTAGCCGCCCCAAAATCGAGCTGAGGCGAACCATCAGTGAGATAGACTTCTGCTCGTGCTCCAAAACGAGCAAGTCGTTCCTTAGCCAACGCGACCATTGTGTCGCTAATATCGATTCCGACGTATCTTGCGTTCGGAGGAAGGTGTCCTTCAAGGAGTCTTTCTCCGAACCGGCCCGTGCCACAGCCAAATTCTAGAACAGCGCTGGCATTAGGGAATTCCCCATTCCGGATGAGAGCTCCCGTCGCGACGTCCTCGTAGAAGCTCTGCCAGTCCTGCTTCTTGCCGAAGCGGTCGTAAAATGCCTTAGACTGCTGATAGGATAACATGTCAGGCTCCATTTGTTTCGACTTCCCCTGCCGTCCAGCAACAGACTGGTGAGACAGAAAAGTCACTTTGATGGCACCCTTCCACCGAGGGAGAAAATCGGCCTACTTTAGCACTCAGAAACGCCAAATTCAATGCCTTACAAATCGCGATCTGACTTGGGATCGTTGCGGCTTCAGGATTTGGGGCCGCGCGACAACGACCGATTACCGACGCAAAGCTATCGTGGATACAAGAAAAAGTCAAATTATGACTTCCCAAATTAGGCTATCGCTCGCCTCCTGACTCTCGTTCTCCCCTTTGCGTTCTCCTCCACTCCCTCGGACTCATTTGCTCCTTCTCTCTCCCTCAGATCCTCCCATTTCCTCCTGCTCATTTGCCCTATCATAGGAGGTAGCCTGCCTAACCAGGAGTTGTCAGTTCCAGTTTTCATATCGTATCCTTGAATTTTGAGACATCTCCTTTATTCAACACTACCAAACGTAAGCTTCAAAAGGTTGCAACTCAAGAATCATAACAGAATCGTTGGTTTGGGCATAAAAAGAACGTACACAATATATTGACACGCCCATAAAGGCTAGCACCCTCGCGATTGCCGTCTGGAATCTGCGCAGGGCTGAATTTTCCAAAAAAGATCAGAGCCAAAACGACCATGGATAAAACAAAAATAAATAACGTCTGCTTTTTACAGCCCAATTTCCTTACCTCTTGAGGAGACTTTAATTTTGAATCCTTCCGGGAAGAGCGAGGTGAAGCTGGTGGAGACCGCCACCGCCGGAGCAAAGGTGGTCTTCATACCCGGGTTTGATAGGGAGGCTAGGCAATGACCGCCAACGTTCCCTGCATGTCTTTATGGTTGTCACCACAGATGGCATTGCAAGAAAAAGTGAAGGTCCCGACTTTGTCCGCCCTGAAGGATACGATCACAGTCTTGCCGGGCTGAATGCCGTCAGAGACAAAGACCCCAAAGTCCTTCAAGCTAAAACCGTGTACCACGTCGCTGCTTGCGAGTCGCAGAACGACCAGGTCACCTTTGGAAACCTCCAGCACGGGCTTCTCGGTTTTGCCCTTCTCAAACCAGAGGGAAAGGGCGTCATAGGCGTGAACCTCTCCCTCTATCCAGCCCCTTTGGGCGTTTCCGGTAAGGGTAAATTCCTTGGCCCCAGCGGGTACCTTCTCATGCTTCACTTCGCGGTCATAGGTCTGAATTCCAAAGGGGAGTCCTACCACAATCGTCACCAAGAGTGTGAGCAGTATCAGGTCTATTTTCTTTTTGATCCTCTTCATCGCACTTTCCGTCCTCATCTTAGGTAGGTCTCGAAAACCCTCGCAAGGTCCTCAGCTTATTTCCCGTATCTTAGCGATCTCCCGATACAGGAAACCTTAATTGATTAGTATCATTTGGCCGGACTCCTTATCCACGCCCAAACGCTGCACGACATCTCCGTTAGCCCCAAGGACTTCCGCCTCGTAATAGCTGCCGGCGTCCTGCAATCGTCCAATCTTTAAGTCAGGGTTCAACTTTCTTACATGATTAGCGACCACATCGTGGGCCTGCTCTTTCGTCAGAGCAGGCCTGTTAAAATATGAATCAGGAGCATCCCGCCGTTGAGGAACGAAATCGCCGCCTCCGGGAGTACCACTGGTGTAACTGCATGCACAGGCACCTGCATCGCTCGGCCCTCCAAAGGGAACGTCAGAAAGTACCATGACGCCCACAACCAGAATGACTAAAGAAATAACTCCCACATACATTTTCATCACTACACCTCCCAAGTTAAATGGATAATCATTTCTCAGTACCCTTAGGAAATCTCTATATATGACTCTTGCAATCCTGCACTGGTTAACTTTACGCAAAAAGTAAAGGCAATAATCATGCCACAATGTGGCAACATAGCCTTTTTCAGCACTATATCAATTTACCTATCTGATTTTCCAAACATTATTCTTGACGGTCTCGTAAAAAGTCGTCACCCTATTGAAAAACCGGGTCGGGGAGTTTGATAATTGCTTGATAACACTCGATTCCGGCTTTCGTCAGAACGACAGAAAGGGGACATTTTCGACTTTTTAAGAATGCATCATATATTGACATTTCACACAGAAAAAGGCAGACTTGTGGTTATTCCCCCTTTGATTTCTGATCATTTTTGAATGACTTGGTATTATATATTTTTGCAGATTTTATGAAATCTAAACACACGCTAGTCCATTTATTGACTCTTATCAAGATATAGGAAATCCTACATTGTGGTGCCTCTCAATTTATGTCTAGAAAATAGGGAATTGTCAAGGTCTTTTTTATCCAGAGTGGAAAACAAAATATATTGTGGCAGGAAAAGGTAAGTCAAAGCGAACTGATTCTTGCCATAACCTTGCGTGAAGATAACCCTCATTTTGTTTCGATTACATGATGAACCTTTAGAAATTGCTTGATTTAAGGTTACCCAAATTAAGCTATCGCTGGCCTCCCGACTCTCATTCTCCACCTTGGGTTCTCCGCCACTCCCTCTGACTCATTTCCCTTCTCTCCTTACCCCAATATCCCCTTCTATTTGCCTCTGCTGATTTGCCCTGTCAAGGCAGGTAGGAAGCCTGACCGCAAGTTGGTATTTGTTTCCTTTGAAACGCAGGTGGAACCCCTCTCTCGTGATCCGCCTAATGCGCTTGGCCGCCTCTGGAGGGGACCCGCACGCCGGGTGGTATGCGGAGGGGGAGTTAGAAGTTCCTCTTTACCCGATTCGGCGTGTCGCATTCTCTATTCCGGTGCCTCCAAATGTTGTTTGGATGCATCCGCAACCCGTTGCCTGATATAGCGTGTAAGGAGTGGGTCACTCCGCTTCAGCACGTGGCCGGCCACTTTACTTCCTGCGACGTACTTCTCCAAAAAAGCAATCGAGTATCGTCGGATAACCTCGAACTGCTCCTTAGTGCCGCTCAGTAGCCTCGCCATACTGTTGTCCGCGAAACGATTGTTGAACGAAAAATGGCTGGCCCCCTTAACCTCAAGGAAGTACTTCGGTAACGATACGTTTCTGTAAATCTTGGCCGAAAGCTCCGACATCGTTTTGGAGCCGCGCAGTTGATCTTCTTCTCGTTCTCCCATGAAAAGCATGGATGGTATCCGCACGCCAGCAAGCTCGTCTTCTGTGAATAGATAGCCACCCGCTCCCGTCGAGAACAACAATACCGCCTTGATGCGGGGATCATGGCGCTCCTCGATGGCCCCGCTAAGGCCCAGCGCCGTGAATCCGCCCAAAGAGTGCCCCCCGACAGCGAGGCGATCTCTATCGATCAGTTTCCCGAATGGATCGGAAATGAACATGCCGTCCAATACGAGCCTCATCTCGTCCAGTCGGTACAGGTACTTGCCGCGGTCGCTCGGGCCTGAAGCTGCGATCTCCATGGCGTCCTGCAGAAAACCGACGCGGTCGAAGTCCTTCTCTTGGTCGGTCCGTATGCGGAAGGCTGAATGTTCGTCATGGTGGTCCGGGCATGCCACGATCCAGCCACGAGCGGCAAGGGCTTCGGTGAAAAACACTGCGCTGAGTCCACTTCCCCCATACCCGTGCGAGAAGACCAGGAAAGGAAAGGGGCCACCGCCAGCAATGGGTGCTGCGTCGACAGCAACGTTGGCATTTGTTGGCCCCCCGTAGTTGTGTCTCTTAGGCTGCGCCGCAGTCGGATACCAGACGGCCACTGTGAGCGTTTGCTCCTGCCCGCCCTTTCGGTTCTTGAGATCGAGGACCCGGTAGCCGACATTGAACAGAGGCTGGTGTGCTGCTGCTCTTGCGTGCGAGCCCGCGACCGTGCAACTTAGGATGGTGAAAACAAGGACGACTCTGGCCAAACGCGCCGTCAGCTGTTGGACTGTGTATGATCTCCACATTCTTACCACACTCATCCCGCCTTGACGCCTGAGACAGGTCTCATATTCATTGCGCCGAACAAACAAGCTGAGCTACGGCGGTGAGCGCCGCAGCGCCTGAAACCGAGCAGTGGTGAACTCCCGGAGCGACAAAACCCAGACGCCAAGGCCGCTTCGCTCCAGCGACTTATGTACGCCCGGCATGGGCGTAAACTTATGGGGTGCAAATCCCCCGTAACAGTTTAGTCCCTTCCCCCCCCGAGGAACCGTTAGTCCATCTATTTCCAGAACGCAGGGGAGGCCCGAAAGACAGGTATTGGGCATTATGTCTGCGTGAATGTCTTGGTGTCAACTCGAGTTATTATAGAGCGCCGCCTGCGCAGTGGCAGCATCGGTAGTGAGGAGGGTCTTCAGGAATGTGAGGGGGTGAACG
>JAHECH010000677.1 GCA_024641835.1 Deltaproteobacteria bacterium | reverse complement strand
CCGCTGATCTTTTCCCAGCCGTCCAACACGCCCTTCCTCGCGTTGTAGCTGGGAAAGGCGCCCATGGCATTGACCGGTGCCACGAGACCTGCAGTCCCGAGCTCGGGCATCAAGTGACCACTCATGGGATCCTCTTTAATGGCTTTGACAACACCCTTGACCGCTTCCTTGAAGGCCTCCGGATCGGCGATGGGGTCGGGGTTGTTTCCCCCCTGATCCACGATAATGGCTTTGAGCCCCTTCGCCCCCATAACCGCACCCAGGCCCCCTCGGCCTGCAGCGCGGCAGGGGCGGCCATCGATGTCAGAAGACTGTATGGAAGCCGCGCTCAGCCCATACTCGCCAGCCGGCCCGATACAGAGGACTGAGGTTTTCTTTCCGTAGACCTCAAGTATTTTTTCCACGAGCGTGTATGTTCGCATGCCTTTGTACTTTTGGGCAGGCACAAGGATTGCGTCTCCCTTCTCGTCAATCTTGAGAAAGCTAAGGTTCCCTTGCGGCGCTTGCCCCTCGATAATGATCGCGGTAATTCCCAAACGGCCTAATGCCGCAGCAACGGTTCCCCCCGCATTGCTCTCTTTTATTGTCCCTGTGAGCGGGCTTTTCGCCCCTATGGATATTCGGCTGGTGTTCACCAGAGGTGTGCCACTCAAGAAGCCCGGAGCAAAAATCAGCTTATTTTCAGGGCCCAGGGGATTGCATTTTGGCGGTACCTCTTCGTTGATCATGATGGATGTGAGGCCCCTCCCGCCAAGACCCAGGTACTCCTGTGGCACATTTTCAATCTTAATCTTCTGCTCCTTCATGTTTATCCTTAAGAATTTCATACCTTTCTCCTTTCATCTTGTGAACAAAGGCCTATCCCCAGGCACCCGCTTACAGGTGTTGTCTTGGAGTTGTATGATTCTCCGGTCGAATACATCAAAGACCGAGGTATGCCTTTCTTATCAGTTCTTCTTGTAGAAGCTTCTTGCTTTCTCCAGTCAAGATAACACGTCCATTTTCCAGCACGTATGCGCGATCAGCCAGCTCCAGTGCCTGTTGGACATTCTGCTCAACCAGGAAGATGGCAATGTTCTGGTCGCGGAGCCCCTCTATGATGCGGAAGATTTCATCCACCACTATCGGTGCCAGACCGGATGACGGCTCATCGATGATGCACACTCTCGGCTTTGACATTAAACCCCGGCCCATAGCTACCATTTGCTGCTCGCCACCGCTTAATGTCCTTGCTAATTGCCCTTGTCTTGCTTTTAGTTTGGGGAAGAGCTGATAGACCTGTTCAAGAGTTTCTTCCCTCTGTTTCCATGCTCGCTGAAGATACGCTCCCATTTCTAAATTCTCATGAACTGACATGTCGGGGAAAAGTCTCTTTCCCTCAGGGATATGAGAAATACCCATCTCCACAATGACATGAGATTGCAGCCCATCTATTCTCTTGCCGCCGAACTCGATACTTCCCGAAGCTGGACGCAGCAAACCGGATATCGTATTAAGCAGCGTGGTCTTACCGGCTCCATTGGCGCCAACCAAGGCGACTGTTTCCGCCTCATGGATTGTTAAAGAAACGCCCCACAATGCCTGAATCCTGCCATAAAAAGTATCTATGCTGCTGACTTCAAGCATGGGCCTTTTCTCCCAAATACACCTTGATAACCTTTTCGCTGGCGGCAATCTCCTGTGGCGTTCCTTCAGCAATCTTTTGACCGTGATGGAGTACTATAATCCGTTCACATACGCTCATAATGGCTTTCATGACATGTTCGATCATGATAACGGTAATCCCCTTATCCCGAATCCTGGTTACCAGCTCCATAGCATGGGCTACCTCGGTGGGGTTTAACCCAGCCATTATTTCATCGAGCAATAATAGTTCCGGTTGGGTGGCTAGGGCTGCGGCTACTTCGAGTCGCTTCTGATTAGCCAGGGTTAAGTCTTTGGCCCGGGCCGCTTTCACTGCTGAAAGCCCCACAAACTCCAAGAACTCTATTGCTTCTCTTCGGGCATCCGCTGATGAGATACGGGTTGACCTCCCAAAAAACGAACCCAGTACGACATTGTCAAGAACCGACATATTGGTGAAAACTTTGACTGATTGAAAGGTCCGAGCCACTCCCATCCTGCAGATTTTATGTGGCTTTAAGCGGGTGATGTCCACGCCTTTAAATCTTATGGTCCCTGACTTGGGAGTGACAGCAGCCGATATGAGGTTAAACAGCGTTGTTTTACCTGCTCCATTGGGACCGATCAGGCCGAGAACTTCACCCTGTTCCACATTAAAGTCCACATTCGATACGGCGGCCAGCCCACCAAAATATTTGGTCACTCCTTTACCCTCAAGTATCGGCATGTTTTGTCCCTGAAATTCGTTTCCATAACTTTTGCGTCAACCCCACGAGACCGTCAGGCATGTATAAGATAGAGACCACCATGATGATGCCGAAAATGAGCATATAGTAATAGGGGAACCGGGTTATTAAAAATTCTTCCAGGTAGGTAAAGATAGCGGCGCCTATTACAGGACCATACAGTTGTCCCATGCCGCCAAAGATGGCCATCAAAACCGGCATAAAAGAAATGAGGGGATTAAAGGCAATTTTTGGATCAATATACGTCCATCTCGTCGCCATGACTGCCCCGGCTGCTCCCATGAAAATGGCGCTGACGGCAAAGGTGATGGTTTTTAAAGCCGTTACGTTTATGCCTCGGTGAGCCGCCGCTTCCTCGTATTCCCCGATGCTCTGCAAAGCTAAGCCGAATTTGGAATGTCTGATAAAGTAGGCGGTAAGCATTAATACCGCAAAGATGATGAGCATGAGGTAGTAAACAATCGTGTTGCCCACAGAGGGAACCACTCGGCCAAACGTACCCGTTATATTCACTTCCCACCACAGGACAAAATGCAAGAGGAGCTCAACGAGTCCGAAGGTGAACATAACAAAATAGATGCCCCTCAGCCTGAGAGTCAAAGCACCAACGAGAAGGGCGAGACAAAAACTGACTGCGCTGGCAATACCGATAACGGCAGCTAGGGGTAACACAAGCCCTAGCACGGCCGAGGTATATACGCCCACCCCGAAGAACGCCGCCGGCGCCAGTGAGATGTAACCGGTAGGACCGGAGAACATGGTCCAGCTCACTGTAATGATGATATACATGAAG
>JAHECH010000061.1 GCA_024641835.1 Deltaproteobacteria bacterium | reverse complement strand
GCCGGAGTCCGGAGGTACGAGCGAAAAAGGGATCACCTTCAACCTCATGCTGGCCCCGAAGGCGAGCAATCATTTGATGAAAATGGCTTCAGACCAGGCTCTGGAGACCATCAGGAACCGGATAGACCAGTTTGGGGTAACGGAACCCGACATCAGGCCCCAGCCCGGCAACAGAATTCTCATTCAGTTGCCGGGCGTCAAGGATCCCAAAAGAGCCATAGACCTGATTGGAAAGACGGCTCTCCTGGAATTCAAGCTGCTGGATGAAGAAAACAGTGTTGACGAGGCATTGAAGGGAAATGTTCCCCCTGGCGACGAGATCCTGTACCAGTCCACCGTGGATCCCAAGACAGGACGGAGAACTACGGTTCCCTACCTTGTCAGGAAAAGAGCCTCTCTAACGGGAGCATCCATCACGGATGCAAGGGTGCAGATCGACAGCCGGTTCGGCGAACCCTATGTTTCCCTCGCCTTTGATGCACGGGGGGCGATGACGTTTGAAAGGGTCACAGGAGAGAACGTGGGCAAGAGACTCGCCATCGTTCTCGACAACAACGTCTACTCCGCACCCGTCATACGGGACAGGATTGCCGGAGGCAAGGCCCAGATTACGGGCCATTTCACGATGGATGAGGCAAAAGATCTCGCCATTGTCCTGAGAGCAGGGGCTCTCCCGGCACCTGTGAGTATCCTTGAGGAAATGACAGTGGGCCCGTCTCTCGGCCAGGATTCCATCAATCAGGGAATGAAGGCTGCCCTCATAGGCGGCCTGGCAGTCATTCTCTTCATGGCCGTGTATTACGGCCTTTCAGGGGTCATTGCGGATTTTGCGGTCTTGCTGAACATCTTCTTTATCATGGCGGGCCTCGCTGTTCTTGGTGCCACTTTGACCCTGCCTGGCATCGCAGGCATCATTCTTACGATCGGCATGGCCGTGGATGCAAATGTGCTCATTTTCGAACGGATACGGGAAGAACTGCGGCTGGGTAAGACCATGAGAGGCGCCATCGATGCCGGCTTTAGCAGGGCTATGGTCACCATTATCGACTCCAACCTAACAACGCTCATTACGGCTCTCGTTTTGTTTCAGTTCGGGACCGGTACGGTCAAGGGGTTTGCTGTAACCCTCAGTATAGGCCTGATAGCCAACTTTTACACGGGCGTCCACTTGACCCGGATCATTTTTGATTACCTTTACGTAGAGAGAAGATGGGCGAAGATCAGCATTGGACTGCGAATGCAGGGCTAAGACACCAAATGGAGTGATCACATGGAATTCATCAAACCCGGTACAAATTTCAATTTCGTCGGTAATAGGTACTACGCTTTTGCCCTCTCCGGCGCCACGATTCTTCTGAGCATTATTATGCTCATCGTGCGAGGCGGGCCGAACTATGGGGTGGACTTCACGGGGGGTGTGGTGATTCAAGTGAAACTGGACAAACAGCACTCGCCCTCTGAGATCAGGCAGGCACTTGAAGGCACACCATTGCAAGGCAGCATCATCCAGGAATTTGGCGAAAAAGGGCGGTTTGAATACCTCATCAGAGCCACCAATCCCGACTTGCAGACGGCTGGCTTGGGAGACAGGGCGAAGGAGGCCCTGAGCGCCAAGTTTGGGCAGGGTGTGGATATCCGACAGGTGGAGATGGTGGGCCCTCAGGTTGGTCAGGACATGCGGAACAAGGCGCTCCTGGCCATTTTTTATTCCATTTTGCTCATTGCCGTCTACATTTCAGGCCGGTTTGAGATGAAGTGGGTGATGAGCGGCGTCATGGCCGCCGCTCTCTTTGCCGCCGCTTATGTCGCTTACCTCTTCAATGTCAGTGTGGTTTGGCTGATCGTGATCGCCATCATCGTCACTCTCGGCCTTTGTTCGCTCCTAAAGCTCAAATGGGCTCTCGGCGCGATCATCGCTCTGATCCATGATATTACTGTGGTCGTGGGCGCCTTCGCCATAACCGACCGGGAGATATCCCTTACCGTCATCGCCGCATTTCTCACCGTTCTGGGATACTCAATGAACGACACGATAATCGTCTACGACAGGATCAGGGAAAACCTTGGCAAGTCCCGGAAGCAGAGTTTCGGGGAGTTGATGAACAAGGCCATCAATGAAACGCTGAGCAGAACCATCCTCACCTCTTCGACCGTTATTATCGTCGTCCTGTTCCTTTTCCTTTTTGGCGGTACGGTTATTCATGACTTTGCTTTTGCGATGCTGATCGGGGTGATTACGGGAACCTGGTCCTCCGTTTTTGTGGCTAGTCCCGTCCTTCTCTTCTGGGAAAGCGAAGCTTCTCGTACGATGAAGGTGAGAAAAACCTAGTGTAAGGAAGGGAACGGGATTGGTAGAGAAATCGAGCAAAAGGCCTCGCTCCAAGCGGAGAGGCTGGTGGATTTTTTTTGCCGCGGTGGGTATTGCTGTTCTGCTCCTCCTCTGGATAGGCAGGGGCCTCCATCCCGCATCCGCTGAATTCTATTACCTTGTTGTGGAGAAAAATGATCAACCTCTAAGGCTCCTCAACGGGGACACACTTCAACTGCATCCTCAGGACAATTTGAGAATTATCGAAGTCTCCACGAACATCTTGTTCAATGTCGGTGTTCGCCTGGTGGCCAAGGATTTAGATGTGACGGCCCTGCAGTATGAGAAGTTGCCTCTTTCTGCACTCCTTCCAGCCAATGCCCTCCTCGGCAAGAATCAATTCAGGATCACGGTCAAAAGGTACAACGTGGATATGGGCTCCGTGGACTTTGTGGTTGAGCCCTACGTGGAGGACTGGCTGGAAAAAGCGGAGAGAACCATCGACCCTGAACGCCGTCTGGAGATCCTCGAGGAGGCAAAGGCCTTTGCTCCCGGCGACAAACGCATTAAGGTGCGACTCCTGGAAGAGTATAAGTCCCTCAAAAAATGGGATAAAGCAGCCCGGCTCCTGGAGGAGATGATCAAGGAGGAGGATGATCCGAAGCTTCTTCTTGACCTTCTCGAAGTTTATGAATCCACACCAAACCCGGATGGCGTCATTTCAGTTTTGAAGAGGCTCCTTGCTAAGGATCCAAACTCGGAGGAACTCCGCTTCAGGCTGGCAAGAGCCCTGGAAAAAAGCGGGAAACGCGATGAGGCGATCAAGCAGTACGAAATACTGCTGGAGCACATCAAGCCTGAAGAGAAGTTAACCATTTACAAAACCCTGGGGTATCTCTATTCCAATACCAATCAGGTAGAGAAAGCCATTGCCATCTATCTGAAGGCGATCGAGTTGGACAAAAAGGACGTCAACCTTTACTACAACCTCTCAGGTTTGTATGAGAAGGCCGGGGATAAGAACAGGGCGAATCAGTACCTGGGTGAAGCAGTCAAACTGAATCCGGGTGACCTTGAAAGCAGGTTGACGCTGGCTGAGAACCTCATCGACAAGGGGAATCTTCGGGAGGCTGAGAATCATCTCGCTTTCGTGCTGCAGAAAAAACCTGACTCGGTCAAAGCCCTTGTCCTGATGACCAATATTCTGGAGAAACAAAAGGACAAGAAGAGACTCAAAGAGACCTATGAAAAGCTCCTTCTTCTTGACCCAAATAGTGAAACCCTGATCTACAATCTTGGCGTTCTCGAGTACGAAACCGGGGATTATCCAAAGAGCATTCCTTACTTCGAGAGATACGTGAAATTGCATCCTCAAGAGATGTCTCCTCACCGGTATCTTTTCGACATCTACAAGAAAGAGAAAAAAGATGACCTCGCCTTTGCGGAGGCTAAGACCCTTGTATCCTTGAATCCGAAAGAAGTGAGCCCCTACCATTTCATATTTGAGTACCTCAACAGCCGGGGGAGATTCAAGGAGATGGTGGAAATCATGAGGACCGGCGTTACTCATCTTCCCGACACTGCCGACCTTCATGAGTATCTCATTCTCGCGTACCTAAAGACGGGAAACGAAGACCTTGCTCTTCAGGAGATGAATGAAGTCTTAAAGTTGAAACCAAAAGACGTTTCCTTGCTCCTCGATGTTGCGAAGCTTAGTGAAAAGCTGGGCAAGGACAAGGAAGCATTGGCAGCCTATAAGAGGATCCTGGAAATTTCGCCTGACCATCAGGAGGCCCAGGAGGCTTACCTCAGGTTGAGACTGAAGGAATTGCCCCTAGAGCAAGGAAAGCAGTAAATGAGTAAGCCTCATTTTCATGTGACCGCAGGACTTCTCTGGAAAGATGGCAAGCTTCTCATCACAAAACGGCCTCAAGGCAGCCACCTTGCCGGTTTCTGGGAGTTTCCGGGTGGTAAGCAGGAACCGAATGAGAGCCTGGAAAAATGTCTTGAAAGGGAAATCAAAGAAGAGCTGGGCATAGCAGTCAAAGTTCGGAGGCGCCTCCTTCAGGTCGATCACGAGTACAAGAACAAGTCCATATCCCTTCACCTTTTTCACTGCTCGATCATTTCAGGTGAGCCACGCCCGCTGGGGTGCGATGGGATGAAGTGGGTCTTACCTGAAGATCTCTCCCGGTATCCGCTCCCACCCCCGGATTGCCTTGTTCTTCCCCAGCTGAAGGAGTGGTGCAAGAGGCATGGGATGGAGCAGGACACGTGATCGTGGCCACCCTGTCTGCTTCATCCCTTACATTCGAAGAAGATTTCTGGCTACGATGAGTTTTTCGATCTCCTTGGTTCCCTCGTAAATTTCAACGATTTTCGCGTCCCTGTAAATGCGCTGGACCTTGTACTCGTCGATGTATCCGTAGCCGCCGTGCATCTGCAACGCCTCATCCGCACACCTTACCGCGACCAGCCCTGAAAACCACTTGGCCATTGCCGTAACGGCATGGTCCATCTTCCCATGATCTGTAAGCCAGGCCGCTTCGTAATAAAGATTCCGCGCCGCTCGGGTCATGGTCGCCATTTCTGCGACCTTAAACTGAAGGGCCTGAAATGAAGCGAGGGGTGCCCCAAACTGCCGCCTCTTCTTGATGTGCTTGATGCTTTCCTCAAGAGCAGCCCTCGCAATGCCCACAGCCATGGCACAGATATGCAACCTGGTGAGGTTAAAAAAAGCCATCAACTCTTTGAAGCCGTCTCCCTCCTGGCCGATAAGATGTGATGCAGGAATCCTCACATTGGAAAAGGAGACTTCTGCCGTGTCGTTCGCCCTGATGCCGAGTTTTCCATGAATTTTGTTCGCCTGATATCCAGGCCTGTCGGTCTCAACGATAAAAAAACTGTGCCTCTGATGCCGGTCCGGATTTTCAGGATCCGTGAGGCAAAACACATTGAGGTACTTGGCTATGGTGCCGTTGGTGATGAACATCTTGGAACCATTGATCACCCATTCGTCCCCGTCTCTCACTGCAGTGGTGATGGCGCCGGTCACGTCGGAACCTGCATCCGGTTCGGTAATCGCTGTCCCGATGATGGCCTCCCCCGTGACCAGGGGGGGAAGATACTTCTGCTTCTGCTCTTCTGTCCCGAACAGCCGCAGCAATTCAGCTCCAAAGGTGGATGTGATCACCGCATTGCCCATGCCTGCATCCACAGCCCAGAACTCCTCAGTGATCAGGCAGTGTTCGAAAAACCCGAGCCCCGCGCCGCCGTATTTCTCATCGATGAACACCCCGACGAAACCGAGTTCGCACGCCTTTCGTCTGATTTCCGGGTCAAAAGTCTCGTTCCTGTCAAACTCCATCGCCTTTTCAGGGAGAAATTCCCCGAGAGCGAATTCCCTCGCTGCCTTTTGAATGTCTCTTTGTTCTTTGGTCAGCGTAAAGTCCATCCTCTGCCTCCAAAGGAGCCTCTAAGACCTTTTTGGGGAGGTTGCTCCTACATGTTTTATAGGGTTGCTGCCTCCGTCCAGAAGTCCCAAATCAAAAATGACAATCAACGGGCTATTGCCCAAACCGCCGACGGCGTCGGTAACAGTCCTATAAGGAAACTCCACATCATAGGGCCGCGGGGTGACGAGGCGTTTTCTGAAATGCCTGGCGGGAGGGCGCTGTCTTTTCACGGTTTATCTGTGGGGGAAACCCCTGGCCCCGAGCGAAGGCGAGGGGAACAGCGGGAGGGGGCAGAACTCCCCCATGGATAAACCGTAGAAAACACCAGCCCGGGAGCCCCGGTATTGAAGAAAATGCCTCGGCACCCCGCCATGAATGTCATAAGGTCATTTGGGCAATAGCCAGTCAAGAATCATTTTATGCTAACTTTGCCTTCAGCGCTTCCACAATCTTGAAAAGATCCTCTACGACGCCGTAATCGGCGACCCTGAATATGGGAGCCTTTTTGTCCTTGTTGACGGCAATGACGGTTCCTGCACCCGTAATCCCCGCGACATGCTGGAATGCACCGCTGATGCCCAGAGCAAGGTAGACCTTGGGCTTAACCGACTTGCCGGAGGTGCCCACCTGGTGATACTTGGGAAGCCAGTTCTTGTCCACCACAGGCCTCGAACAGGAGAGCATGCCTTTCATGCGGTCTGCCAGTTCTTTAACAGGAGAGATGTTCTCTGCTTCTCCGACACCGCGGCCGATAGAGACAAGCAACTCTGCCTGGGTAATGTCCACAGCGCCCGCGCCGGTGTCTTCGAATGCCATGAATTGCTTTTTCATCTCAGGCAGCCCAGCTGGAATGCCCTCCTTGATCACCTCCGCCTTACGTTCTCCCACCTTGTCCGATGGGAACGCACCGCTTCGAATGGTCACGAGATAACCTTCTGCTTCTTTGAAAGAAACCCGTGAGAACAGCTTTCCGCTGTAAACCTGACGAACCGCTTTGGGCCGGCCGTTCTCCACCAGCACATCGACACAATCCGTGGCCACAGGGTAACCCGTTTTGATGGAAAGAGCAGGCGCAAAGTCCATGCCCCACGGGGTCTGGCCGATGAGGGTGAGAAATGGGCGCTTCTCCTGGATCAACCTGAAGAGAATCTCCTTGTATAAATCGCCGTTGAAATTCTTTGTTTCCTCTCCCTCAACAGCGATGACGCTGTCCGCTCTCTCAGCGATATGGTTGATAAAAGGCTCATCCTTCCCGCCGATCAGGACTGCTGTCAGTTTATAAGACAGCTTCTGACAGAGTTCGTGAGCCTTCCAAAGCATCTGATAGGTGATCTCTCTCACCTCTCCTTTTCTATGCTCTACGACAACAAAGATCTCGGCCATTATAGGACCACCCCCTTTTCCTTGATGATTCGGAGTATCTCTTCAGCCACCGCGGCTGGATCACCTTCGATGAACTGGGCACCGGCTGTCTCTGGCGGCAAATAGATCTCTTCCACGGTGATCCGTCGCGTGAGGTCCTCTGCTGAGAGTCCCAGGTCAGTCGCTTTCATCACATTGAGTTCCTTTTTGGCCGCCTTTCGGATACCCATGATCGAGACGTATCTTGGCTCGTTGATTCCGCTCTGGATACTAAGCAAAGCGGGTAGCTTCACCTTGGACACCTCGTCTGTGCCGCCCTCCAGCTCCACCCGAACCGTCGCCTCATTTCCCTGGGGTTCCAGACCTCTGACCACCGCGGCATGAGGCAGGCCCAGATTCTCAGACAGCATAGCACCCACAGCTCCCTCATTGACGTCATCCGCCTGAACCCCTGTGAGCACAAGGTCATAGGGCATGGCTTTGATGACCGCAGCAAGGATCTTGGCGATCACAAAGCTGTCCAGAGCCGGTTCGCCCGGATCGATCCTAATCGCCTTGTCTGCGCCCATAGCGAGGCACCTTCTCAGGACCTCTTCATCGTCCTCTTTGCCGATAGTGACGGCGGTCACATTGCCCTGCAGCTTCTCTTTTATCCGTATCGCTTCTTCGATAGCATAGTTGTCCCACTCGTTGATGACATAAGCCAGCATATCCTTGCGAATGTCGTTTCCCTGGGGGCTGACCTCCAAGTCTACCTCCTGGGTGAGGGGCACCCTTTTGACGCATACCACGATGTCCATGCTCAGCACCTCCTACAGCGTTGATCTGACTCACCTCATGAATTCAGTGGCTTTTTATTGATGAATGAATTGCCATTCATTTTCCGGCCAACCGTACCACAGCTTACCACGGGGAGTCAAAATTTTTTTGATCTGAAAGCAGCATGGAATTGCCGTATCCGCCAATCGATCAGGGTGCCGGATTCAAGTAGGAGAATTTTCAACACCACGTCTGGCTAGAACTCAGGACGCGACGCAGGCAGGATATGTTCCGCATCATACCAGGAAAGCGCGAGGCACACAAGACGAAGGAATTCCTTTGTTCCTTGGTGAGGACAGGCTTGTAAAACCATGCGGCTTCTTGTAAAATGGACATGGTTGAACCTGACCAATCTCAAGGTCTTTGTATGGAAGATGTCATAGCGAACGTATCTTACGTTTCTTTTTGCAGCCAAGAGAGGTATCAGGAAATTCTTTTATGGGGGAAAACATCCCATGGTTTACAGCCGGCAAGCTACGGGCGCACGTATCGCGTCTCAGAAATTCGTTGATTCAGTCGCCTGTGCGATGGAATTCCTAAAGAAACCCCTGACGTGCGACACCAGCAGGGCGTTGCAGGTTGTCTTTTTCTGCTTCTGCATGCTTGGGCTCATGACCCTCGCTTTTCCCATACCATGGGCCCTGGCACAGGGCGGGACTTTCAGAGCTCCTATTCCAAAACCTGCTCCAAAGCCTGTTCAGAAGGCACCAGCCCAGCAACCTACCTCTGAAGGGAAGAATCCTGAAAAGAAGGTGACCATCGATTATGAATACGAGATGAAGAGGCTCAACACCCTGATCAGGTTGGATGCCAAGAATGCAGATGCCGTTTACAACCGTGCCTGCTTGTATGAGCAGAGGGGTGATCTGGAGATGGCTGAAAAGGATTACACACGAGTCATCCAGATCGACAAGCAGTACAAAGATGCCTATTACAATAGAGGCTTGGTCTACCTGAAGACCAAGAAGTACAACGAAGCGGTCAAGGATTTTTCAGAGGTCATCAAGCTTGACCCTAGAGCCGCAGATGCCTATTGCAATCGAGGCAATGCCAACCTGCGCCTGGGGAAAACGGATCTTGCCCTTCAGGACTATGACACAGCCATCAAAGCAAAGCCGGATGATGGGGATTTATATTACAATCGAGCCCTCCTTCATCTGGCAAGGGGGGCAAAATCAAAAGCGATAGAGGATTTCAAAAAGGCTGCTGATAGGGGTCATCCAAAGGCTAAGGAGTACCTGCAAAAAAATCGCTAGGGATCATGAGGCGGAGAAATGTTAATAGATGCTGGATTCCTTCTCCCTTGATCGAAGGGTTTCCTTCGCCTCATCGATCATTCTTCTTAAAGCTGGATCATTGGCGGCAAGTTCATCAGCCTTTTGGAAATGAAATTTGGCCTTCCGCAATTCTCCCAGCTTCAAAAAATAGATGGCGAAATGGTAATGAGCTTGAGCAAGCTTGCCCTCTCTCCCGTAGCAGATCCCAAGATTTTGGTAGACCTCGTCCTTCACAGGCTTCATGGAGGCAAGCCTTTCATAGAAGACAGTGGCCTTTCCATACTCCTCGAGACTCTCATATGACCCGGCTAGGAGAAAAAGGGTGGCCTTGTCCTGGTCATTGATTTTCAATGCCCTCTCGAACACGGAAATCGCATGCCTGTCCTGGCCCATCAAATGATACGCCTCCCCAAGGTTCGTCAGGATGGGAAGAAATGTGGGGTCCTTCCTTGAAGCCTTTTCCAGGTACTCTATAGCTTTGGCGTAGTCCGCCTTCTCTTTCCACATGAGGCCATATCCATAATTGACGACGGCCGAGTCAGGCGATTCCTGAGCCAGATTCTTAAGAAGCCTTTCCGCCTGCTCGGTATCCGCGTATTTTGCTGTGACGGTTACCTTGAAGTATGGAAAGAGCTTTCGTAATTTTGCAACCTCACTGTTTTCTCCCCTGGGTTTGTAACCCACCGTCATGCTCTCGATGTTCGAGATTCTCTCCGGGCCGCCAGGGTGAGTCAGAAGGTAAGAAGGGACAGCATTGGCGCCCTCAAAGTGTCCCTTTTCGAGTGCATTGAGAAGGTCAATCATTCCCGACGGATCGAACCCGGCGAGAGTCATGAATTTGAACCCCAGTTGGTCTGCCTGTCTTTCATCTTCCCGGCTATAATTCAACTGCTGTTGGACCCCTGCTGCCATGGAGCCTGTTATAAGCGCACCAGAAGCATTTCCTCCGATGAGTGCACCGGCGAGGACACCTGCCAGGGTGCCCAGGGCAATCTTCTTGTTTTGCTCCACCCGCTCAGACAGGTGCCTGGCGGAAACGTGCCCGATTTCGTGACCGAGCACACCGGCCAGTTCATCTGCCCGGTCCATTGCATTGATGAGCCCGGTATAAATGAAGACGTAACCTCCTGGCCCCGCAAAGGCATTCAGATCATTGCTGACGATGACATAAAACTGGAATGGGAAAGGCTGTGTATCAAGGCCCTTGACGAGGTAGTGACCTAATTCATTCACGTATTCACCGACGAAGCCATCGTCCACAAAAGGGTACTGCTTGCGCATGCTCTCCAAAAACTTCTCACCCACAATGGTCTCTTCCTCTATAGAGACGGCCAGAGCCGGCGCTGCAGATAGGTGAGAACCGGCGGCCATCGCCAGTGAAAAGAGGATGCAGAATATCACTTTTTCAAGATGTCTTTTTTTTATCACTTTTCGAGAACTCCACCCTGGGTGCCTCAATCCATAGACCCTCCAGGTCATACAATTCTCTCACAGGATGATAGAAGATATGGATGACGATGTCCCCATAATCCATCAACACCCAGTGTCCCTCCTGCTCCCCTTCCACGCCATAGGGTCTGAACCCTTCTTCCCGCATCCTTCTCAGCACATGCTGGCTGATCGCCTGAACCTGTCTGTTGGAGTTCCCGCTGGCGACGAGGAAATAATCCGCGATGGAAGTGAGGCTGCCAACCTCGAACAGCACGGGGTCGACGGCTTTTCGTTCCAGGATGATGTTGAGGCACAGAAGGGCCTTGTCAAGAGGCTCCATGCTTTTCATACAATCTGTTTTCTACAATATATGACCTAACTCCCTCCGGTACAAGGAAGCGGATCGATTTCCCCGCTGCCACCTTTTCACGTATTCCGGTGGAAGAAATGGCCATCAGGGTCGCTTCCATATAGAGGACTTTGTTTCCTGATGCCCCTAGGAACACGTTTCTTTCGCTCGTTCGCTCAAATCCTAAGCCCAATGAGTCCAAGAAGGGCTCCAGTTTTCTTGAGGGAAAACCAGGCCTCTGGATGACCACAAAATGGGCATAACGAAAGAGATCCTGATATTCTCTCCACGTCTCAATCTCCACAAAGGCATCCATCCCAAGGATGAAGAAGAGTTCCAGGTCGGATCCAAAAAGGCTGTGAAATTGCTTAAGAGTTTCGATGGAATAGGAAAATCCATCCCGCAGGCCTTCCAGGTCGTGAACGTCCAGCAAAGGAGATTCTCTGGCAGCGAGCCGGGCCATGGCCACCCTTTGAGGGAAAGGAGTGATAGGTCTTATCTCTTTGTGGGGTGGCCAGGCTGCTGGAACAAGATACACCCGCTCCAGTTTCAGTCCTTCCCCCACCTCTTCCGCAAGACGCAAATGACCCAAGTGAATCGGATCAAAAGTGCCGCCCAGGATGCCAAGTCTCAAACAACGCCCCCTTCACGCTCTGACCTGACCATTACCATAAACGATAAACTTTCGTGTTGTCAATTCTTCCAGTCCCATCGGGCCAAACGCATGAAGCTTACAGGTGCTGATCCCAATCTCTGCTCCAAGGCCAAGTTGGTTCCCATCATTGAAGCGGGTTGAGGCGTTGATAAGAACCACGGATGAGTCCACCTCCGAAAGGAAGCGCTGGGCCCGGTGATAATCTTTGGTGACTATTGCTTCCGTGTGGTTTGAC
>JAHECH010000676.1 GCA_024641835.1 Deltaproteobacteria bacterium | reverse complement strand
GAATGGCACTGGCCGAGGGGGCTAACGAGAAGTGGATCTCCATACACGTGGGGCTGTTGACCGGATTGTTCGCATTCATGCAATTCTTGTTTGCACCCCTCTGGGGCCGGTTGTCCGACCGGTTTGGCCGTCGCCCCCTTTTTATCATCGGGCTGGGTGGGTCAGCTTTGACAAATATATTTTTTGGCGCTGGAACCAACATGGTCATGCTTTACGGAGCTAGGGTTGCCGGAGGGATTCTGTCTGCTGCTGTTTTGCCGGCGGCAACCGCTTACGTGTCGGATGTCACCCCTGAGCCTCAACGCGGCAGGGGTATCGCGTGGTTGGGGAGTGCATCCGGACTGGGTATTGTGGCGGGCCCGGCACTGGGTGCCTGGCTGGCCCGGTTGGAGTTGCATATAGAGTATCGATTCGGCCGCTTTCATATTGATGGTTTCTCCCTCCCTTTTTTTGCAGCGGCATTTCTTTCGTTTCTTGCCCTTGTCTCGGCGATAAACTGGCTTGAAGAGGCGACACCAGGCGCCGCAATGTCCCCTCGGTTGCTGAGGCCCGATCGAGCGTTGAAACAGAAAGTGCGGAGTCTCCTGACGCGGCGATCCTTCCAGAGGATTCTGTATCTTTCTTTTCTATGTCAATTTGCGATGGCTCTCTTTGAGGGCACATTTGCGCTCCACGGGCAACGGGTGATGAAATTCGGTCCATCCGAGATGGGTATGGTCTTCATGACCTGCGGCCTGACGATGGCATTAGTTCAGGCGGCCGCAGTGGGATGGCTTATGGATCGTTTCGGAGAAGGCCTGTTATTGACAGCCGGTTTTGCTATGATGGGAGGTGGATTGCTTCTTCTCATGGAAACGCAGTTCCTGGCTTTTATCCTCGCTTTCACCTCTATGTATGGCATTGGGTTGGCGATGCTTATCCCGACCCTTGCAACGCTGGCAAGCAAGGAGGCAGGACCTCAAGCCGGTACAGCGCTGGGGCTGCAAAATGCCGTCAATAGCCTTGGACAGGCGCTTGGACCGGTGATAGGCGGTCTTTTACTCGACTGGTCCATTCATCTGCCTTACGTCTTAACGGCACTGCCACTGATTGTTTCAGCAGTCTTCGTGGGAAGGGAAAAGTGGTCCACTGGGAGAGGCCGGGGGTTGACGTCATAAGGGCCAGGAAACGCAGCTTAACCGGACCCTCTGCCAGCAGGGAAGAATGTTAGAGCAGTTGTCGGGAATTGCGGTTCAAGGACAGGAGCTGAACGAACGATGCGTTATCGGGGAACACAAATAAAGGCGGCTATCATCGTCCTCATGATCGCTGCCATTCTTTGTTTGCATTACCTCACCTTGCCGGAAAAGGCCTATCACCATGCCGTATATCGGACGCTGTTTTACCTGCCCCTTATTCTCGCAAGTTTCTGGTTCGGATTGACGGGAGCCCTCTCTGTTTGTGGAGCTGTCCTCATGACCTTTTCGCCCTATGTGCTCACGCACTGGGAAGGGTTCTCGGTAGGGGATTTTGATACGATTTTAGAGGGACTTTTGTTTATCGCCTCAACGACCATCCTGGGCTTGCTGGTGGAAAGAGAAAAGAAGGCAGACAAAGCCCGTCTTGAAGCGGAACGACTTGCCTGCATAGGCCGAGCGGTATCTGAAGTGGCCCATGACATGAAAACACCCCTTATGGCGATCGGGGGCTTTACCAGCCAGGTGGCAAAAGCTATGGAAGCGGATAATCCGAATCGGAAGAAGCTGGGCATAGTGATTCAAGAAACCACGCGGATGGAGTCAATGGTCAAGGAAATGCTCGAGTTCGGAAGGCCGCTTGAGCTCCACCTTTCTGATCGTAGCCTGAATGAGATTGCTCTTGATTGTATGGAAGTGTCGAAGCCAGTGGCAAAAGAGGCGGGTGTCGATCTGGAGTCCCATCTCGCCCCCTCTTTGCCTCTAGTGACTTTGGACGTGTCCAGAATGAAGCAGGTGATCTTGAATCTCATGATGAACGCAATCCAGGCATCGCCGGCAGGAGAGAAAATAATGGTTGGAACAACCCATGAGAAGCAAGGGGTGCTCCTATCTGTGTCCGACTGTGGATGTGGGATAGTAGAGAAGGACCGTGAGGCTGTGTTTCAACCCTTCTTTTCAACGAAGAAAGGGGGCACTGGTCTTGGTCTGCCCATTGTTAAAAAGATCGTGGAGGCTCACGGAGGAGACGTTTCCTTTCATCCAAACCCGAGAAAGGGTGTGACCTTCACAGTGCAACTTCCTCATGTAAAGCCCTGACCAGCAAGACGGCAGCAGGGCAGAGCAACAAAACACGTGCTCCTCTTTTGATGAGAGAGGCGGCAGTACTTCGGGTTTTTTGGCACAGCCTCGCTTACAACACTCCTACCCTTGGGCATCCGCGGTGCTCAAGACGCAGCGAAAGCTCACGTCCGCAAAGGCTTCCCAGGGTTGACGCAGGATAACGGAAGGAGATACGGTTCCTTTGCTCTGGCCAACTGATGCCCCCCGAAGGATCACGTATTGGGCTTCATCCTTTTTTGCATCGGAAGACGCTTCGCTTCTCCACAAGGCCCACTCGCCGACTTTCTCATCCAATCCCCGAATTCCATAGGCATTCGGCTCTGAGAGCATGACAGGAGGAGGCATGGGCGAAAGATCAACAGATCCGGGGACAGGCGCTTCGGTTCCTTTATTCATGCGAGCCATCATCTCGTTCATTGAATCTCCCGCGGCCACATTTTCGCCGGACTCGGAGGCATTCCCCGGAGGTCTCTTTCTTAGCTCGCTGCCTTCCAGCAATGCATAAAGCCATTCTGCTTTGGTGGGCAACCTTCTCCCGTAAAAGCGAGCATAGGCCAAAGCGCCATAGCCCGTGACCCGGAGTACCGGGCAGGACGCATGCTCCGGTTTGTTTACAGAGAACTTCCCATCCCGAAAAACGATCGGCTCGTAACCTTCAAATATTTCTCCCAGGAGCAGCCAGATAGTCCCCTCACTCTGCACTACCCCGTTCTCCACCCGAATCCTCGAAAGGACCTTGTTTAGGAACTCTACATACTGGTGGTTTGTCACCCGAGTCTGATCCATATAAAACGGATTGACATCGATTGCTTTACCGGAGTCTGCCCCGAAGTTACCGGGGAACGTGAGTTTTCCTCCTGGTACCAAGTCCAGCGTCACCCC
>JAHECH010000675.1 GCA_024641835.1 Deltaproteobacteria bacterium | reverse complement strand
AGAGGTTGGTCATGGCTGGTTCTGTAGAATCAGCAGTCCCTCTAAGTCACTTGGTCGATGCCGTCGAACATCTTCAGGGAGGCCACAATTATGATACACTGAAAAAAGCTAAGCTCTTCATTTATGGGCATGTTGGGACATGCGACATTCATGGAATGTGGGTAGCCCCAGTGAGTATGCCTCTGGAAGAAAAACTCAGGATCAGCAAACAGGCGGTTCAATTGGAAAGTGATATTAACCTCATGTGGGGCTGCGCTTCAGGAGAAATAGGGCAGACGGCATCGAGAATTCCTTTTTTCAAGAAACGCTATGGCTTGGCAGCTCACGGGATGCTGATGGATATGAAAAGAGCAATTGATCCGAACAACATACTGAATCCCGGGAATCTGGAAGGGGAAGGCTATGAATGAATCAGCCATTGAGGCACTTGAAAAAGAGATCACCGACAATGTCCAGAGGTGCTGGAAGTGTCGAATGTGTGTGGCTATGTGCCCGACGTACGAAGGCTGGCTCACTCAGAGCACAGCGGGAAGACTCATGGCGATCAATCTATACATAAAACACGGCATAGGAAGTATAGAAGAATTAAGCGACCTTTTGTACTCCTGTACCACTTGTCGCCGATGTCAAGAAAGATGCAGGGCGCTTTCCACGGATTGTCGGCCTGCTGACACGATTATTAAAGCGAGACAGTATTTGGTCAAAAAGGCTGAGGCTAAGGAGGAAGACAAGGATGAGTAAAGCCGCCATGAAAATCATCCCGGCAGGCCATATTTACGTAAAAGAGAATGTCCTCCAAAAAAGTAATCTCACGGGAATTTCAGAAAGTAAGGCCCTGTGGGCGAAGGAACTGGGTTTGCCCAAGAAAGCTGAATATATTTTTTTTGCTGGGTGTGGTTATCAGCAGATGAAGTATATCGAAGGAATGATGGGCGCCCTCAAAAGCGCAGGCAAAATGGGTTTGAGCATTGGCAAGGTGACAGGGATCAGCAAGGTTTTCGGTAAAGTCGGGATCGATCTGACCGGTATCACCGCAAAAGTTACGGCCTCAAAAGAGGATCCATACACACCGGTGTTAGTCAGTTCGGTAAATGTATTAAGAAAGCTCGGGATTGAGTTGGGTTACATGCATGAAGATGAGCCATGCTGTGGCTCGCCCATGTATTATGCGGGATTTGAGAGCGATTATGCGAATCACGCTCAAAAAAATTACGAGCTTTTTAAATCCGCAGGGATCAAACGACTCATAGGCCTGGTTCCCGGTTGCACCTCGGCGTTGAAGAATGTCTATCCGAAATACGTGAAGGGGTATGATCTGGGGGTGCAGCATGTCCTGGAAGTGATTGCCGAGCGATTGAAGGAATCGGTAGTCAAGCCGAAGGCGAAAGAAAAAGTCAAAGTCATCTACCATGACCCATGCCAGCTTTCAAGGTATCTTCAGATCATTGGGGAGCCTCGAGAGATCATCAAAGCCATCGAGGGTGTGGAGTTGGTAGAACCAGATCCTGAGCAATGCGGCAAGTGGTCGACTTGCTGCGGAGGAGGGGGGCTTGAGGCAACACACCCGGAGTTATCCGAGAGAATAGGAATGAGGAGGGTTGAGGAACTGGTAAAGACAGGGGCCACAGTGATTCTCAGCAACTGCCCTGCATGCGATCTGCAGCTCACGCGGATAGTCAAAAAGCTTGATCCCAACATCAAAGTCCTGGATCTGATAAGATTTCTTGACGAAGCTTTGAGTTAGTCGCCAGAAGATAATGCATTAACGCTCAAGCGAATGAGTGAATGAAGAAATGAAGAGGAGAAATAGGTATGAGTAAAGGATCTTCAACAAATCAGCCATGGAAAACCGATGATTGGTTTGTAAGCGAATGGAACTTCTTGGAGGAAGTGACAAAAAGTTTTAATCCACCTACAAAGGTTAGAATTCATGATATCACCCTTCGCGATGGTGAACAGCAAGCGGGAATCATTTTTACGAAAGACGATAAGATTCGAATAGCCGATAAGCTCGCTGAAGTTGGCGTGCACCGCATCGAAGCCGGAATGCCGGCTGTTTCAGCACGAGACGAGGCGGCCATCAGGGAGATCGTAAAAAGAAACCTGCCGTCTGATATTTTCTGTTTTTGCAGATGTATGGTTAAGGATGTGGAACTGGCAGCTGACTGCGGTGTCAAGGGTATTGTCATTGAAATTCCGGCCAGCAAGCACCTTATCGAGCAGGGGTATAAGTGGCCTCTTGAAAAAGCGATTGACCTTTCCATCAAAGCAACTGCTCATGCAAAGGAAAAAGGTCTTTATACCGTTTTCTTCACGATCGATGCGACAAGGTCCGATCTTCAATGGCTCTTGAATCTTGTCAATCGCGTGGCCACCGAAGGACACATGGATGCCTTCAGCCTGGTTGATACGTTCGGTGTCCTTTCCCCTCACGCGGCAACATACTTCACAAAGAAGGTTAAAGAAAGAGTAACAAAGCCTCTGGAAATTCATTTTCACTCTGATTTCGGGATGGGTGTTGCGAATACGATCAACGCTGTTTTGGCAGGAGCGGAAGTCATTCACTCGACAGTACTTGGCATCGGCGAACGGGCAGGAAACACCCCCATGGAACAAACGGTCCTGGCCTTGCTTACCATGTACGGGATTGATGTGGGGCTGAATTACAGGAAGATGAATGAACTTTCTAAGCTGGTGCAAGAGCTTGCAGGAGTTCAAATTCCTTCATGCACGCCCTTTATTGGAGATGGGGCTTACACGATTGAGTCAGGAATTGTGACAGGCTGGTTCAAAAATGCCTTTGAAAAAAATCCAACCACCGTTTTTCCGGTACATCCCGACTTCGTGGGCCATGAGGCACCCAAGATTGCGATGGGAAAAAAGAGCGGGCTGGACAATATTTGGGTATGGGCAAAAAATCTGGGGATCGAACTGAGCGAAGAAGAGGCGATGGAGATACTTCTGGAGGTTAAGCTGAAGTCACATGACCTGAAGCGCGTTCTTACAGAGCGGGAGTTTGAAGAGATATGCGAGGGCAGGCGCGGGAACCGCTAGACAGGTTGATACGTTGGCCTCCTACCGAGCAATACCCAGAGGCGCTGGATGACGCTATTCGAAGTAATGAATCATTTCGGAGCAAGATAGGGCATATCGTTTGTCATGCTGAAAAGAAGAATCGTGATCA
>JAHECH010000674.1 GCA_024641835.1 Deltaproteobacteria bacterium | reverse complement strand
GCCCTTACTTTGCCATTCTCTCCGACGATCCGGCGAGGGCCCCAGGAGGGCATGATCTTCACCCCTTCTTCGATAGCCTGTTCGATCTCCCAGGGGCTTGCAGGCATCTCTTCTCTGCTCTCCAGACATGCCATGGTCACTTCTTTTGCACCAACCCTCATCGCTGTAAGAGCCACGTCCACTGCCACGTTGCCCCCCCCCACCACCAGAATCTTCTCCTTGAGACGGACTTCTTTCCCTTCGCTCACATCCCTTAAGAAGTCCACACCCCAGAAAACATCCCGCATACCAGCGCCCTCGAGATCGATTTTTCTACTCTCCTGGAGACCAGTGGCTATGAAGATCGCCTCAAAACCACGCGCTTTCAGATCCCCGATAGTGAAATCATTGCCCAGTTTCTTATTCGTCTCGAGCTTGATCCCGACGCTCAGCACCTGGTTGATTTCTTTGTCCAGAACATCCTCTGGCAACCTGTAGAAAGGAATCCCGTACCTCATCATGCCGCCCGGCGTGGCCTTGGCCTCAAAGATCGTGACATCGTGGCCCTTTTTCCTGAGATAAAAGGCGGCTGTCAGACCTGCAGGGCCGGCCCCGATAACGGCGACCTTGTGGCCTGCGTTGCCTTTCACTTGAGCTGCTGCCTGGAAGGCCCCATCCGCTTTGTCCGCCGCATATCTCTTGAGAGCGCAGATCGCGATGGGTTGATTAACTTCCCCTCGCCGACACCGTGTTTCACACGGATGCATGCAAACTCTGCCCAGAATGCCCGGAAAGGGCACCTTTTCGAGAATCAGCCGATAGGCCTCTGCCGGCTTGCCCTGCGCTATCAGCCGCACGTATCCTGGAACATCAATGCCTGCAGGGCAGGCTGCAGTGCATGGGGGTGTATCCTCAGGCACGAAATCTTCAGGGCTCATCGCCCTTAAAGGTCTGATGATATCTAGAATGGCAATTCCATTCGGGCAAACGGTTTCACACCTTCCACAAGTGGTGCAGGACCATGGAAGGGAGGTATTTGCAATGTCCTCAGCCAAGTCAAGCTCAACGTGCCTCACAATTCGCCTGACATTGAAGTTGTTCTTTCCTGTGATAGGGCATGCGGAGCTACAGCATCCGCACTGCTCACAGGTCCTGAACATCCGCACATCGCCAAATTTCTCTGCCAATGCTGCGCGTGCTTCCATGCTTCCAAACCTCGTGAGAAATCTAATCGCTAACTGCTTTCAGCACCCGACTCCAATGCCCGGGCATTCGGAGTCATTCATGTAAAAAACAGCAGGAACCTCTTTGTCATTTTGGTGAACCCCGGATCAAAGCCCGGGGCAGGCACCGGAATCCAGATGTTTTGTAGCAGCGATCGTGAAATGCACCTAGACTCCAGCTTCCGCCGGAGTGACGACTTGGTTGACGCATACCCCGGATCCGCTTGGCCCTCTCCTGAGCTCTTTCTTTGAAGCCTTCAGCAATCAGCAAAACCATACGCTTCCTGAAAGCCAGCATCTCGCCGTTGATCGCTTATTGCAGACCAAGGTGTTTTGCCATCTCCTTCATGGTGTTCGCGAATTTCGGCCCATCCGCCGCGGAGCACCAGACGTTCCAGACTTTCTCCGGATCATAACCCTTTTTGGCCACGATCTTCTTCGCCCGTTTGACCCTGGTTTCGCACGCATAGTTGCCCGAGATGTAATGGCAGGTGGGGAACTCGCATCCAGCCACAAGCACACCTGCTGCACCCAGCTCAAAGCCGCGTTCGATCAGCTTGATGGGCACGCGGGCGGAGCACATGACCCTGATGAGGCGTGCGTTGGGAGGATACTGAAGCCTGCTTACGCCGGCCATGTCCACACCGCCCAAGGCACACCAGTGGCATACAAAGCCCAAAATTTTCTGCTCCGGGTTCTCTTCCAAAGCCGCTTCTACTTGAGCGAGAAGCTGTTCATCCGAGTAGTGCACAATGGTGATGCATTCTTTCGGGCAATCTGCCGCGCAAAGGCCACAGCCCTTACACAAAGCCTTCACGACAGAGGGTTCTTTTTCCTCCGAAACCCTTATGGCCCCATAAGGGCAGCGCTTCCAACAGAGACCGCATTTGTTGCAGTCCGCGACATCGATATCAGCGACAATCCCTTCTGCTTCAATGTAGCCGTTCTTCATGGGGATGGATGCCCTCATGGCCGCGCCGATCCCTTCTTCACAGCTTTCTTTCAAAGTCTTCGGATTCTTGGCACAACCGCAGAGTGAGATACCATCGGCAGGAAAATCGAGAGGGCCCAGCTTGATGTGTCTCTCCTGGAAAAATCCCTCGGCGTTAGTCGAAACCTTGAGGTGGCCCTTGATCGCCTCAATGGTTTCGTCACCTTCAAAACCCACGGTAAGGACCAAAAGATCAGCGGGAATGGTAAACTCCCAGCCAATAAGGATATCGTACACTTTGACTTTGAGCTGATCGCCTTCCTTTGTCACTTCCGGGTACTTATCATCGGGAAAACGAATGAACTTGACCCCTGCCGCTTTGGCCGCGTCCAACTGGAAATGCTCTTCCTTCACCATGCTTAGATCCCTGTAAAGCACATAGACATTTCCCTCGTTGTTCAGGTTCTTAAGGGTTAAGGCATTCTTCACTGAAACCGGGCAACCAATATTGCAGCAGCCACGGGTTTCATTCTTTGAACCTACACAGTTGATGATCACGACATTGTTTGGGCTACCCACCTGATTGCTCTTGAGCAACCCTTCGAGCTCGAGTTGCGAGACGACCCGCGGGTCGCTGCCGTACAGGAACTGTCCATCCGGCTTGATCTCCCTCATTCCTGTGGCTACGACGATCGTAGAAACACCAAAGCTCTCGCCGATGCCATTGGACTTGATCTTCACCTTGTAGTTTCCGATGTACCCGTTCACCTCTTCGATTTCGGCATCGGTGTAGACCTGAATATTGGGGTGGGCCTCCACCATGGCCTTCCTCGCTTTCAGAATATGTTCCGCGGGCATCTCGCCATGTTCGTGGGTGATGGTGGAAATCTTGTTCAGCAACCCGCCTAATTGGGGACCTTTCTCCACAATGATGGCCTTGAAGCCCTGATCGGCTACACTCAGAGCTGCGCTCATGCCCGCTATGCCCCCACCAAGAATCATGCATTCCTTACCCACGGGAAGCCTGATTTCTTCCCCCTCTTCTAAAAGAACCGCC
>JAHECH010000673.1 GCA_024641835.1 Deltaproteobacteria bacterium | reverse complement strand
AGGCTCGCCTTAGTATACAATATAAGGTGAAAACTGAATCGATTCTTTATTAGTCATACTACCGCGGGCGGGCAGTGACATGGCTGAGAAAATAAATATCACCTCGTTGATAAGGGAGGCTGAGGTTTACCGAGCGCAAGGCCTTCCAGAGGAATCAAGAAAAACCTATCTCCAAGTGCTGGGATTGATTCAGAGCGATGAGCATTACTCGAAGAACGAAGAGTTGATTCACGCGGTCCGCGAGAAGGTCAAAGCTGTGGAAAAGGATCTCCTGGAAAGTGACCAGATCGCGGATATACCGGACCTATCCCAAGAGCTTCAAGCACTGATTAGTAAACTATTTTCATTTTCAAAAAACAAGGAAGTTGCTGCCATCGAAGGGGCAGCAGCCCTGGCTAAGTTCGGCCAGTACCAAACAGCGCTGGAGGAATTCCAGAAGCTGATAAAGAAGGGGACCCTCATAAACGTTGATGGAAAGATGGGCCATGTATCCGCACAATTTAATGCCATCATCAAAGAGTTGAGCGAATCATACAATCGTGTCAGGGAGCAAAGCGCTCTGCTCCTTCGTTATGCCAAAGAGCTTTCGGAATCTTACAAAAAGACGAAGGACGAGGAGGAGCTGAGAGACAAGTTGAGCCGTTACGTTGCGAAAAACCTTGTGGATAAACTTATCGAATCCCGGGGGCAGCAGTTTTTTGAGAGCGAAAGAAGGGAAGTGACGGTTCTTTTTGCCGATATTCGCAGTTTCACCTCCTTGTCGGAGAAGTTGCCTGCCGAAGAAGTGCTCTCCATGCTGAACGAGTACTTCGGGGCCATGGTAGACATCATCTTCAAACACGACGGCATACTGGACAAATTTGTGGGTGACCAACTCATGGCCGTATTCGGAATTCTGCCATCCCAAGGGGGCCCTCCTTATGAGGAAGCCATTAAAGCAGCCATAGACATGCAGGATGCCACACGAAGCCTCATGGCCTTGAGGTCCAACCGGGGAAAGGCGACGTTTGAAATAGGAATAGGGATCAATACGGGTGAAGCCATCGTGGGAAGCGTGGGGTCGAGAAACAGAATGGACTATACGGTCATTGGAGATTGCGTGAATGTGGCAGGAAGGTTGCAACAGCTTGCAAAAGGGCGGGAAATCATCATTGGGGAGCAAACATATCTGAAAACCGATGGCCGTTTTCGCACGAAAAAAAGGGGGCTCGCAAAACTGAAGAACAGGGCTGAACCGGTGAAATGCTACGAAGTGCTCAAGTGAGTTACAAGCATATCTACCAGACCGGCCTCCTCTCTCTCGATCTCCTGCAGAGTTCTTCTTGGAGAATTCTTCCTTGGGATGAGCACTCCGGGCGGATCACCTTGAAATTCGACTTCGCCAGTCGCTCCGGCAATCTTGCTTTCTCGGGCAAACGGGATTCCATCGATCGCACGGGCCGCTTTACCAGCCTTTTACCCGGATAATCTGTTTCACCTTTTCTTCGATCTGTTTTTCCACAATGACCATTTTCTGAGCCTGCGCTTCTTTGATTTTTTGGGTCAGAACTTTCAGATCTGCCGGTTTCTCCAGAAAATCCACGGCGCCCAGTTTCATCGCCTCGATCCCCTTGTCTAACTTTGCGTGCCCAGTGAGAAGGATCACCTGAAGTTCAGGTTTCTTCTTCTTGATTGCTTTGAGAAGCTCTAGGCCGTCCATCTCCGGCATCATGAGATCGAGCACGATGGCGTCGTAGGATTCCTTATCTACTTTCCTGAGAGCCTCCTCAGCCGAAGTCGAGGTCGAAACGTTCATGCCCCGATCCCTCATCCGTTCGCCAAGGGTGTCCAAGAAATCCTGCTCGTCATCAACGAGTAACACCTTTTCAGTCATTCTTTCCCTCCGTGAAATAAGGTTATATGCTTCCTTTTTTGTAGGTCTCGCCGTTCTGTTAGGCCAATTTTCCTTTGAAAGTGATCGAAATCTCCTTTCTCTCTTTGCTCACTTCAAGCTTAGCCCCTAATGCTGAAAGAAGAACCGTCACACGTTCTCCTGGGAACACCCCTTCTGCCGCTTCAGCGAGACCATCGAGACGCGAGAACCGGACCGCTGCACCCGACTCTGTTTTCCCCGTCATCAGGCTGATGGTCTTTCCTGGACCGGCATTATCCATACAGAAATCGAGGCACAGGTACAAAAGGTTTTCCAGGAAGAAGGGGCTTGTATATATGGTGATGGGGGATGCAGGAGGCTGCCTCTCCAGAGTGATCCCTTTCATGATGGCAAATCGGTCAGAGAGCGCGGCCATCAGTGTGACCGTTTCCCCGATATCGATGTTCTTCATGGGTTCATCAATACTGTGGGCGAACTTGTTCATGTTCTGTATTATTCCGTCTGCTCTACGGATCTGTTTCAGTATGTTTCCCGCTTGCTTCTTGAGTCGCTCGGGTTCGACAGGAATGCCTTTCTCTGCTCTCAGACTGAGATCCTCTAGAAGCCCCGCACTTTCATTGATGATCGCCAAGGCATTTTTGATCTCGTGGGATATAGAAGCAGACATCTTACCGAAAAACTGTAGTCCCGCTTCACCAAGAATATTCCAGTCTCGGTTCATCCTTTCCCTCCTTCCCTGAGCGCTTCTCTCATTCTTCCAATCAAGTTATCGATATTGACGGGCTTTGCCAAGTAATATGCAGCCCCGGTTTCAGCTGCACCAGTTCTGAAATCGTCTTCGGATCCATGACCAGTCAAGAAGATGAACTTCATCCCCGGCCGTATTTTCTCCATTTTCGTCTTCAACTTGATACCGCTGATCCTCGGAATTTTCACATCCAGCACTGCAACGTCGAAAGCTTCTCTCTCCACCCGTTCCAGCGCTTCTTCGCCACTGGTCACCCAGTCAGCGTCAATCCCCCTCAGGGAAAGTCTTTCCGCCAAAGTCGAGACAAGCTCCTCCTCGTCATCAACGAGTAAAACATGGATCTTGGTCATTTGCTCCCCTTTTTCTCCGCTTTAAAGGGTAATTTGACTATAAAGCTCGTTCCCTTGCCAACCTCACTCTTGACGCTGATCTCACCCCCCAAGTCCTGGACAAGCCCGGAGGTAATGGATAAACCCAAGCCTGTTCCTCCCCTGTTCGCCTTGGTGGAAAAGAACGGCTCGAATACACGGTTCAGGTCTTTTTCGGGAATACCGCAGCCGTCATCCGCTAC
>JAHECH010000672.1 GCA_024641835.1 Deltaproteobacteria bacterium | reverse complement strand
TACTGATCATCATATCCCTTGTCTCGCCTCTCATCTTCTTCCGCCTGGGGGGGCGGGCGATCGAACATGCGAACTGGGACTGGCTGCGACGGGACGCCATTTCCATAGACACCCTGGTTATGCGTTTTGTGGACATTATGCTTTGCTTCCCCAGCTTTTTCCTGATTCTTACGGTCGTTGCCCTGCTCCCGGCCAGCATATATAACATCATGATCGTCATCGGGCTCACGAGCTGGATGGGAACCACCCGCTTTGTCAGGGCTGAGTTCCTTTCTCTCAGAGAGCAGGACTTTGTCACAGCAGCGCGCGCCCTGGGCATAGGCGATCTTCGAATCATCTTCCGCCACATGATTCCCAACGCCGTCGCACCTGTCCTTGTCTCCGCCACCATCGGGATCGCGGGTGCGATCCTTACGGAGGCAGGGCTGAGTTTTCTCGGATTTGGCGTACCCCCACCCCATGCGACCTGGGGAAACATTCTGTCCGACGGCAAGAACTACATATTTGACGCACCTTGGCTCACTTTTGCCCCCGGGTTCGCGATTCTCATCGTCGTCCTCTCCTTCAACCTGTTCGGTGAAGGGCTCCGGGACATCCTCAACCCCAAGCTGCGGGAAAGATACTAAAGTGACTAAAGTGGGAAGTGCCTAGAATGCCAGGAAAGAGAACCACGAAAACACGAAAAGAAACGGATTGTTGTCAAAAGAAGAGATGAATGAGCTTAACATGAGAGCGATCCTCAAAGACAGCAGGAGCTATCCTTTTGAGAGCCTCAGCAGAAAGATAATCGGTGCTGCAATTGATGTTCACGCCGCTCTTGGGCCGGGCTTTTTGGAGACGATCTATAAGGAGGCTTTCAAACTGGAACTGGCAGAGCACGGTCTGAAATATGAATGCCAAAAGGAAATCAAAATAGAATACCTGGATGTCCAGATTGGTACGCACCGCCTCGATCTGGTCGTTGAAAACCAGGTTGTTGTAGAGCTTAAGGCCGTTAAAGAACTGACTGAAATCCACTTTGCCCAGCTTCTTTCCTATCTCAAAGCTTCCGGCATGAAGATAGGATTGCTTTTGAACTTTGCGAAGCCCAGGTTGGAGATCAGAAGGGTTGTCAATTAAACTCTCTTCTTTTTTCGTGCTTTCTGAGTTTCGTGCTTTCGTGTTGGATTTTCTTCTTTTTTTCGAATTCTACACATGAACGACACTCTACTGTCAGTCACAAATCTGAAGGTTTACTTCCGGGGCGATGAAACAGTGGCCAGGGCTCTCGACGGCGTGAGCTATGAAGTGCGCAGAGGAGAGACGGTCTGCCTTGTAGGCGAGTCAGGTTGCGGAAAGACCGTGTCAGTTCTGACCGTGCTCGGCCTTATTCCCAGGCCCCCTGGTGAGATCGCAGGAGGTCGGATAATTTTTGACGGCAAGAATCTTCTCGAAATGAAAGAAGAGGACCTCCAAAAGATCCGGGGCAAACGCATTGCCATGGTTTTTCAGGAACCGATGACGTCACTCAATCCCGTGTTCACCATAGGGGATCAAATCAGTGAGGCGATCCTTGTTCATGAAAAGATAGAAGAAGCGGAGCTGAACGCCCGGTGCCTGCAACTGCTCAAGGATGTAGGAATTCCGTCCCCTGAAGAGCGAATCAAGGATTACGCGCATCAATTGAGCGGGGGGCAAAGGCAGAGGGTGATGATCGCCATGGCACTGGCATGCAATCCTGACCTTGTCATCGCTGACGAACCGACAACGGCTCTGGATGTGACGATTCAAAAGCAGATTTTAGGTCTTTTTCGAGAGCTTAAGACAAAAAAGGGCATGTCTCTTCTGTATATAACCCATGATTTGAATGTGGTGCGCCAGATCGCTGACCGCATCTATGTGATGTACGCCGGGATCATAGCGGAGCAGGGGAAGAGGGATCACATCTTTGAGCATGCCCATCATCCTTATACGATGGGGCTTCTTGCCTCCCTTCCTCACCGTGCAAAAAGAGGCACAACTCTTTATAGCATCCCCGGGACTGTGCCTGATCCAGCGTACAAGCCCTCTGGATGCCCGTTTCATCCCAGGTGCGAGTACGCCATCGATACCTGCCGGAAGGAGTTTCCCGAGATGTGCGATTATGAAGAAGGTCATCTGAGCCGCTGCCCGGTTCTTTATGCACGCAGAAATGTATAAAGCCCTTGAATTGGGCCAGAAGGAAGAAAACAAAACATTCATCACGAAAGCACGAAAGGAGAAAAATCGCAAAAAAGGATTAATATTTCACTTTTCGTGTTTTCTCCATTTCGTGTTTTCGTGATTCGTCTTTGAAGTTCTCGCATCTTAGGCATTGGATAATGAACAATTTCATGCTCAAAGTTGAAGGTCTCCGAAAATACTTCCCTGTGAGGAGAGGCTTTTTCCAAAGGGTCATAGGATGGGTCGAGGCAGTGGACGGGGTGGACTTTGCCATCGAGCGAGGGAAAACCCTTGGGCTTGTGGGCGAAAGCGGATGCGGTAAATCGACCGTCGGCAGGCTTGTCCTGAAACTCCTGAAACCTGATCATGGGAAGATCTTTTACGGAGATCAAGACATCAGCCATCTTTCGCAGAAAGAAATCAAGCCCTTGCGAAAGGAGATGCAGATCATCTTTCAGGACCCCTTCAGCTCCCTTAATCCTCGAATGACCGTTGGTCAATCCGTCGAGGAGGGCCTGAGAACCGTCGGAATGAGCCACGGTGATCGAAAGGCTCGCGTGGGAAAGCTCCTGGAGATGGTGGGCCTATCCCCCTCGGCAGCGGACCGTTACCCTCATGAATTCAGCGGGGGACAGCGTCAGCGTGTGGGGATCGCGAGGGCTTTGAGCGTTGACCCGAAGCTGATTGTCTGCGATGAGCCTGTCTCGGCTCTCGACGTCTCTATTCAGGCCCAGATCATCAATCTTCTCAAGGAGCTTCAATCCCGGCTCGATCTCAGCTACTTGTTCATCTCCCATGACATGCACGTGGTCGGCTACCTCAGCGATACGATTGCCGTCATGTACTTGGGTCACATCATGGAATACGCGCCCTCTGAAGAACTTTTCGACAGCCCCTTTCATCCCTACACGCTCGCCTTGTTATCCGCAGTTCCTTCCGCGGACAAGGAGAGTCTTTACCAAGGGCAGGTGCTCAAGGGCGAAGTCCCAAGCCCTTTCAACCCGCCGCCCGG
>JAHECH010000671.1 GCA_024641835.1 Deltaproteobacteria bacterium | reverse complement strand
ACCCCCACGAACAAGAGAATGATCCGTGATGATTACCCGGATGCGATCTACAAGACGGAGCGGGAGAAGTTCAAGGCTGTGCTGGAAGAGATCAAAGAACTGTATGACAGAGGCCAGCCTGTTCTGGTGGGCACCGTCACCATTGAAAAATCAGAGATGCTGAGCAAGATGCTCACACGGTCCGGGATCCCCCACTCGGTCCTGAATGCCAAGCATCATGAAAAAGAAGCCCAGATCGTGGCTCAGGCAGGCCAGCCGAAGACGGTCACCATCTCCACGAACATGGCAGGAAGAGGCACGGACATCGTGCTGGGCGACGGGGTGGTGGGCCTGGGTGGACTTCACATCATCGGCACAGAAAGGCATGAAAGCCGGCGGATTGACAACCAGCTCAGAGGTCGATCAGGGAGGCAGGGGGACCCGGGAAGCTCCCGCTTTTATCTTTCTCTGGAGGATGATCTCCTGAGGATATTCGGCTCAGACAGGATCGCAGGCGTCATGGGCCGACTAGGCATGGAGGAAGGTCAGCCCATCGAACATAATCTCATCAGCAGGGCGATTGAGAATGCCCAGAAGAAGGTGGAAGCTCACAATTTTGACATCCGTAAGCACCTGCTTGAATACGATGATGTCATGAACAGACACAGGGAGATCATCTATTCCCTGAGGAAAGAGATCTTGGAAGAGCAGGGCATCGGCGACGTGATTCACACCATGATGGATGACATGGTGGATTCTCTCATGCAAAGACACACAGACCCGAAAGCTCCGCCTGATGAGTGGGATATTCAAGGATTGAGAGACAGCCTGCTAAGGATCTTCGGTTACCGAGCCAAAATCGGCCCCGAGGAACTCGGCGAGGAGAACTTTAACGCCCTCAGGGTAGATGCATTGAGGGAGCAGATTAAGGAACAGGTCTGGAAGGCTCATGAAGGGCGGGAGACGGCTTTTGGCCAGGCGGAGATGAGAACCCTGGAGAGATACATCATGCTGCAGATCATTGACAAACAGTGGGTTGACCATCTCCAGGACATGGAAAGCATGAAAGAAGGCATTGGCCTGCGAGGGTATGGCCAACTCGACCCGCTCACGGAATATAAGAAGGAGGGCTTTTCCCTTTTCGATGAGCTCATGACACGGCTCAGGGAAGAAACGCTGATTACGCTTTCCCGGATTCAGCTTTTGAAGCAGAGGCCGGCCGAGGACCTGCCGAAAGCCCGAAGGAAACCCATGCAGTACAGGCATGGCGATTCTGTGGAAAAGCCTCAAACGGTCAGGAGAGAAGGAAAGAAAATAGGAAGGAATGATCCTTGTCCGTGCGGCAGCGGGAAGAAGTACAAGAAGTGCTGTGGGAAAAATGCGTGAGCCACAAGGTTCAGGGTCCAAGGCGCACGGAAAGAGAGCTTGTAGGTGAGAATCGTGGAAGATGCCGGCTATATGGTGAGGGGTTTTAGGGCAGGAGCAGCAGCTGCGGGAATCAAAAAGAGAGGCGGTTTGGATCTAGCCATCATTTTTTCAGAAAGAGAGGCGGTTGGAGCGGGCGTCTTCACCACCAACAAGGTTAAAGCGGCTCCTGTTCTTGTGAGCCAGGAGAATGTGCGAAATGGCAGGGTTCGGGTCATTGTGGCCAATTCCGGTAACGCCAATGCCTGCACTGGGAGAGAGGGGCTTGCCAACTCGAAACGGACGGCAGAGCTTGTTGCACAAGAGCTGGGCATTGATCCGACCGAGGTTCTGGTTGCCTCTACCGGTGTCATTGGCGCGCAGCTTGACATAAGCCTCATCTCCAGGTCTTTAAAGAGCCTTGTGCAAGGTCTGTCCCCTGAAGGGATACCCCGGGCCCTGGAAGCCATCATGACCACCGATTCATTTCCCAAAATGGCCCAGTTCGAGGGAAGGGCGGGAGGAATGCCCTATAGGATTGTGGGAATTGCCAAGGGAGCAGGGATGATCATGCCTCAGATGGCCACCATGCTCTGCTTCATTTTGACCGATATCCAGGTTGGCGCGGGGGAATTGAAGAAAGCGCTTTCCTCAGGGGTGGAGAAAACCTTTAATCGGATCACGGTGGATGGGGACACGAGCACCAACGATACGGTCTTGGTCATGGCCAACGGCATGGCTGGCAACGGGAGGATGGATTTCCAGGACTATGAAGCGTTCAGCAAAGGACTGACCGAGGTCATGGGCAAGCTGGCCGCGATGATCGTCAAGGATGGGGAAGGGGCGACAAAGGTGATCGAGGTTCGCATCCGGGGAGCAGCGAGCAGTGCGGATGCCATTGCGGCCGCAAGGACTGTCGCCAACTCCACACTCGTCAAGACCGCTTTCTACGGTCAAGATCCGAATTGGGGGAGGATCATGGCCGCTTTGGGACGGTCAGGGATAAAGATGAAGGAAGAAGATGTGGACATATGGGTTGATGATGTGAAGATCGTCGACAGCGGTGTAGGAACCGGTTTTGACCGCGAAAAAGATGCGGCTGAGCGGATGAAGCAGAAGGAGTTCTCTGTGACGATAGAGTTGAAGCAGGGTGAACATGAGGACCGTGTCACAACCTGTGATCTCACCCACGATTACGTAACTATTAATGCGGAGTATAGAACCTGATGCTGGAAAATCCGAAATCCGAATTTGGATTTCCGTCATTCCATATGGTTCCGAATTCCGATATTCGTGCTTAGCCGGTTTTTTCTTCCGGCAATCGGGTGACGGCTGCAACACTTCATTCGGGGTGACCGATTATGTATGTCGTGATTATGGCAGGAGGCTCAGGAACGCGGTTCTGGCCCATAAGCCGCAAGGAAAAGCCTAAACAGTTTCTGAACATCTCAGGGAGGGATCCTCTAATCCTGGAGACCTGTGACCGGGTCAAACCGCTCGCAAGGGATGAGGAGATGATCATCGTGGTCGGCGATGAACATGTTAGAGAGGCGAAAGCCCTGCTGGAGAATAGAAAGGTCCGCATCATCGCAGAACCGTTAGCAAGAAATACAGCTCCATGCATAGGCCTAGGAGCCATTTTTGCTGCGCACCTCGGTTGCAAGGAGCCGATCGCGTTCATGCCGGCAGATCATTTCGTTGCCGATCCTTCAGCTTTCGTCGAGGGCCTGCTGAGCGCTGGTGAGGTTGCGAAAACCGGGGTGATTGCGACTCTCGGCATCGTACCCACACGGCCTGAAACTGGTTATGGCTAC
>JAHECH010000670.1 GCA_024641835.1 Deltaproteobacteria bacterium | reverse complement strand
GGGTAACACAGGAATAGCGCCGTCTTCGCTGACACGGCTTATCAAGTCCAGGGAGAAAACCGTTTTGATCGATGGGGCGACCTCCTTAATGGTGTTGAGAACTGCCTGTAATCGATCCATTGCCACACTGAACTCGATGATGGCTGATAATACTCTTTCGGTCAAAATTTCAGGCTCAAGTTGCCCTCTTGTGATATCCACCATAAGGTTGGTCACGGGGTTTTGTGGAGCAAAACGGACTCCTCGTTCAGCCAAGGCCATGGTCATCCTCTGGACATCGCTTAGAGAGGCTCCGACTCCGGGCCGACCCATTTCTACAGCCAGTCCTGCGACGCCGCGGGGAAATAACCCAGTGACATCGTTGGTTTTCATTTCTTCGGTGCCTCTTCCAAGCTCTCGTGTCTCCCTGTGAGGAGCAAGTGGATTGCTGAAAGCCGCACGGACCGCCCGTGGCCATCCTATTTCCGGCATGTAGATGGCATCGACAGGGCACACATTCGCCCTCAAGCAGACACCGCATTCCACACATCGATCCTGGTCGATGCAGCTTACTAACCCCTTGGCGCCATCCTTTGTTTCGATCGCCATCACTGGACAGTAAGGCTGGCACATTTCACAGCCTGTGCATTTTTCTTCATCAACCACCATGGCTCACCTCAGACAGTTAGTCTCTATTTTGGCCGAAAATCACTCATCGACCCCTCTTATGTGAGGAAACGGCCTTCACTGATAATAGGCCGGCCGTCCAACTGGACAGTGGCGTTCATGACCATGAAATCTGCGTGGATTTGGCTCCATTGATTTCCCCCTAGGTCCATGTTACGACCGAGAGCCAAATGGACATGTCCCGAGATAGCGTTATCCCGCCGGTTTCCGACCAGAATGTTGCGCATTCTGTCATTCGTTCCGATTCCGAGTTCGCCAAGGGAATCTGCGTTTTCGCCCAGGGAGGGTAACAGCTGGGAAAGAGAACGAGCTTTCTTTCCTCCCTTTATATTTACAATGCGGCCTTTTTCCATTTCCCAAATGATAGGCTCTTCAAGGACTCCGTTAAGGCCAGGAAGACCTACGATGGTTCCATCCGTCACAACAGTGCCGTTTGCTTTGTATTCAACCGGCGCGCAAGCGACCTCATAGTAGAAGGGGACGATGGCAAAATGGCCCGGGTTCCGGAAGATCGGATGGAGAGGCAACCCTTGCCTTTCGGTTATGTCGATTTCGATATCCGTACCTGAGGGGGAAGTGATCCGGGCGGATCGAGCTTTAGACACGGATTCTGCCATGACTAGAGTTCGCTCCGTCACGTCGAGCAGGTCTTGGGGGTGGATATTGAGGTCAATCAATTCCTGGTTCATCAAATCAGGGATGTAAGCATAGCTGATCCCCTGGCTTGTGATCTCCTTGCGTGTCTCCGTATGACCGAAATCTACAAGACCCAGGGTGATAACGAAGTCAACTTTTTTCATTGCTTCTGCTAGAAATGAGGGCGGCTCCACTTTCCTTGTGGGCGGTTCAACGAGGACAATACCGACTTCTGCCTCTGCTGCACGGGCCCGGGCGGCAAGGGCTGAGGCCAACTTGAGATCAGCCTCGGTAAACCCGGCAATCAGAATCCTGTGACCCGGCTGAATCCTCAAGCAAGTGTCAATGATCAATTTTACTGTCCAACTGATGTCTAGAGGGTACATGCGTATTTTCTCCTGTGTCTCAACAGAAGCTGTCTGGACTTCAATGAACTGTCCGGTCTCTTGAAGTGGCCAGGGTGCCTAACCGGTCATATTTCTTGGCAGCCACAAAGCGAGCTCCGGAAAAATGCTAAGTATAACTATTCCCAAAAGCAGAATGATCAAAAAGGGCATTGATCCTTTCAGAATGCGGGCGATGGGCATATCCGGAGCAATGCCCTTCACCACGTACAGATTGATACCGAAAGGTGGGGTAATGCACCCTGCCTCCATGTTAATCGTGACCACAACTCCGAACCACACCGGGTCAAAACCGAAGCCGACGATGACAGGATGTAACAGCTGAGCCACAAGAAGAATAATGGCAAAGGGAGGGAGAAAGCAGCCCAACAGCAGGAGGAGCAGGTTGATGAGAGCCATGATGACCCATCGGGAAGCCTCGATGTTGACGATTACACCCAGCAGACGCTGGGTGATGTAAAGATCTGTGAGAACGCTCTGAAAAAAGACGGTCGTTGCAGCCATAAGCATGATCATCGCCGTTTCATTTATCACGTGTCGGTATACTCGACGGATCACCTGTCGATTCAGCGTGCCTCGGTAGACGATTAAGACCAGAAGGATAGAGCCCAAGGCTCCCAATCCAGCTGCTTCGCTCGGTGTAGCGACGCCGCCGTAGATTGAGACGATGATGGACAGGACTAACAGGATAAAAGGCAGAGCTCGCGGCAAGTATCTGAGCCGTTCCGACCACGTGTACATTTCCCGGCCCTCGAATGAAGCTTCGATGCTGCGGGACTGACTGGCATTATTCGATGCAAAAGAGGATTGAATAAAGGCCCATATGCAGAAAAGGAGCATGATGAGAATGCCGGGAAGCACCCCTGCGATGAAGAGTTTTCCGATAGAAGTTTCAGTCGCAATCCCGTAGACAATTAGTACGATGCTTGGCGGGATGAGAATGCCCAGAGTCCCGCCTCCAACGATGCTCCCGGCAGCGAGCGTGTCAGGGATGCCTCGCTTTCGCATCTCGGGGATGCCCGATGTACCAATGGCTGCGCAGGTCGCTGGGCTGGATCCGCACATGGCCGCGAATAAGCCGCAGGCTGCGATGTTGCTCATCGCCAGACCGCCGGGAAGGCGGTAAAGCAAACGATGAATGGCTTCATAAAGATCAGACCCTGCCGGGGAATTCGCAATCACGACGCCCATAAGCACAAAGAGGGGAATGGTGAGCAATCCAAAAGTGTTGACGCTTTCATAGAGAACGTTGGCCACCATCCCCAAAGGCCCCGTAGCCCCAAACAGGACTGCACAGACGACCCCAGCGAACCCAAATGCAAAAGCGAGAGGCATACCCGTCAAGACGATCACCAAGGTGATGGCCACAATTGCAAGGCCTTCAATCATGCTTTACTCCTGGGATCGCGAATGGATATAATCTGCTTGATAAATATGACCAGATACTGCAAAGACATCAGTGTAAAGCCAATAGGCAAGGAGATATAGGGTAT
>JAHECH010000669.1 GCA_024641835.1 Deltaproteobacteria bacterium | reverse complement strand
GCAATCTTTCAATAACAACCAGAGGGAGATATTGTCTACCTTGAAATGCGCTTTTTTTGTCATCGAATCAAACCATTACCCATTTCTGGATGGGCACTAGCTAATCTCAAGATATGGGAGTTGGGGAATTCCCGGCGTCTCAGATGGGGAGTTAAAATTTCCGCAATAATATTCAGTCCAGAGGAATTCAATGATGTGGGTGGAAAGGGTGTCCGTGAGATGTTGACTTATTTCGCTTATGCGTAAGAAACGGAAGCAAGCAAAGCTGAACTGGTTGTCCGTCCAGAGGACACGCGAACCCAACAATATCGGCTGGTTGCAAAAGTGCGGGGTGCTGGTTCTTTTGACTAGAGGTGCAGGAGGATCTCACCAATTCGGATTCAGTCCCGGACAAGGGCATTGCAGAAATATTGGCATTTGCATTCAACCCGATCGGGTATAGCATGAGCACTATTTAGTTGACACTATACCCGATCGGTGTTATTTTCTTATCCAAACATGTTTATTATACCCGTTAAGGTATAATATCTCATTGATTTCAACTTATTCACCCCAAAAGGGTATCATTGGACCATGGAAATCAAGGATTTCATAAGAAAGCAGCGTCGGATACACAAGCTGACCCAGACTAAGCTGGCCCAGAAGGCCGGCGTCGGATTGAGGTTCATCAGGGAACTGGAGCAGGGTAAAGCCACTTTGAGAGTGGACAAAGTGAACCAGGTTCTTCAACTCTTCGGGAAGACCCTGGGCCCGACGGATTGGCGTCCCTCAACAGAAGAAACAGGGGAAGATGGCAAAGAAAGAAAATAGGGCTGATGTCTATTTGCGGGACAGGAGGGCTGGTTTTCTGGAAAGGACAGGCAGCGGCTATCGATTTACATATTACGGTGACTACCTGTCCTCGAAAAATGCGGAGCCTGTAAGCCTGACGCTTCCTCTCACGGAAAAACCTTACGAAAGTCAGTCCCTGTTCCCCTTTTTCCTGGGCCTTATCCCGGAGGGATGGCTGCTGGATCTTACGAGCCGAATACTCAAGATAGATCCTGAGAATGCCTTTGACATACTCCTTGCTACGGGCGGTGACTGCATAGGAGCAGTGAAGGTAATACCGATTGATCAGGGGAAAAAGATGTGAAAAGCGTATGTCTTTCCTGCCAAGAATCGTCTGAGATCGATCTTCCATGGAACTACCACCCCAGATGTTCCAGGAATCTCTTTGGCAGCCCAAGGCCTCCCCGGGTGCCCTTTGGAACCGTCGATGTGGTTGCAGAGGCACAGAAGATGGTTGGGAAAATGTCCATCTCCGGTGTCCAGCCGAAACTCTCTGTCATCCACGATCACAAGAGACACGAGCTTGCCGTTGCAGAGAGAGGGGGCCTCTATATCCTAAAACCCCCAACAGAACGGTTTGAGTCTCTACCGGAAAATGAGAATCTGTGCATGAACATAGCCGCCGCTTATGGGATTGAAGTCCCGCCACATGGTCTTCTCCCCCTGAGCGATGGAACGCTCGCCTACGTAGTGAAAAGATTTGACCGGCTTGAGGACGGCTCAAAACTTCAGCAGGAGGACTTTCAACAACTCCTGCAGACAGATGACAAGTATGATGGCTCTTATGAGAAGATTGCCAACTTCCTCAAGACCCAATCCAGCGTTCCCGGCCTTGATCTCCTGAGACTTTTTGAAAGGGCTCTCCTGTTTTATGCTCTGGCTAATGGAGATGCCCACCTGAAAAACTTCTCCTTGGTGAAAAAGGAAGAAGTGGGTTATCAACTCTCGCCGGCCTATGACGTTCTTAATTCGCGATTGGTGCTCCCTGAGGAAAAAGAGGATATGTGCCTGAGCGTGGGAGGGAAAAGGAATCGACTAACGCAGAAAGACTTCCTAAGGCTCTCAGAACACTTTGGCCTTACCAGGAAACAGGTCGATACCTCCTTGACACGCTTGAATGAGCTCAAATCCGCTGCTGAGCGCATGATAGAGGAGAGTCTTTTAAAAGTGTCCCTTAAAAAAAGATTCCTGGAACTCTTCAGAGAGAGAATGGCGAGGATATTATAAAAGGAGAAGCTACTGGAAAGTCCAGAAGTCACGACCGTCCAGAACACGTTCATTCAATTTTGAAGGAAAGGGGAAAGATGATGGATCAAGAAGCGATAGATCTGTATGGAAAATACTCCCATGGATCATTGGGGCGACGTGATTTCCTCAAGAAACTCGCTATTGCTGCTGGCGCTACTGCTGCTGCCGATGCGCTGCTGCCTTTGTTGGAACGGAATTCCGCCATAGCGCAAGTCGTAGCAAAGGATGATGCCCGCCTGATTGTGGAGTACATGAAATACCCCGGTGAAACAGGCGAGGTTCGGGCCAATTTCGTCAGGCCGAAGGGAGATGCAAAACTTCCGGGTGTGGTTGTAATACACGAGAATAGAGGGCTCAATGCCCACATCGAAGACGTGACCAGGCGGATTGCTCTGGAGGGATTTTTGGCTATGGCGCCGGATGCCTTGTCGCCGCTCGGTGGGACTCCGGAAGACCCTGAGAAGGCCCCTTCGCTCATAGGCCAACTGGATAAGAAAAAGACAATAAACAATTACGTCGCAGCGGTTAAGTATTTAAAGACTCATCCTCTGTCTACTGGAAAGGTCGGAACCATAGGATTCTGCTGGGGAGGTGGAATGGCCAACCAGGTGGCAGTTCATTCTCCGGATGTGGTTGCGGCGGTTGCCTATTACGGCCTCGTACCGGCGGCTGAAGATGTCCCAAAAATTGGAGCCTCGCTGCTCCTGCATTATGCCGGTCTTGATGAACGAGTTAATAGTGGCATCCCTGCATTTGAAGCCGCCCTCAAGAAGGCATCCGTCGATTACAAAATCTACATGTATGAGGGAGCTCAACATGCGTTCAATAATGACACAAACCCTGCCAGATATAACAAGGAGGCAGCCCGGCTTGCATGGCAGCGGACCATATCCTTTCTAAAACAGAAGCTCAAAACCTGAGCCCGCGACAACTGCCGTGACCTGTAACTTCTGGACCTCAAAGTGAAGAAACCGGAACAGGCGCGGGCTTTTTCACTTCCCCAGGCAACATTTCTTGTATTTCCTGCCGCTGCCGCAGGGGCACGGGTCGTTGCGACCTGTTCTGGGATGAACCTGGGTACGCATAGCAAGGCGATGAGGCATTTGCCCTTCGATGGGCTCCC
>JAHECH010000668.1 GCA_024641835.1 Deltaproteobacteria bacterium | reverse complement strand
CCCGCCTTGCCGCCGCTCTCAAGAACCAGGGGATCGCCGTATGGACCGGCGCTGAGATGGCCGGTGTGAAAAAAGAAAAAGACGGGCTTCACTGCTCCCTCAAGGTCAAGGATCGACAGGAGGCTCTTATGGTTGAATCCGTGCTGAGCCTCCAACGAGGAGCGGCTCTTGAGGGTCTGGGGCTCGAACGCGCCGGCTACAACAAGTCCGGCGATTACATCGCCGTGAACAGTCGGATGGAAACGGGACTTGACGGCATTTATGCGATCGGCGACGTCTCATCCCCAGAGTCCAAGCATTACAGCCATCAGTCTTCGGGCGGCGGCATTGTAGCCGCTGAAAATGCCCTGGGTCTTAAAAGTACTTACGAGTCCAAGAACCTTTGCAGGGTCCTCTTCACCCGGCCCCAGGTCGCCTGTGTGGGTCTCACAAGCAAGGAAGCCAAAGAGGCAGGCTATGAGGTCGTTGAAGGTGCCGCCGCCTTCTCCATGAATCCTCTAGGGATGATTCTGACACAGACCGAAGGCATCGTCGAGGTGGTGGCAGACAAGAAATACGGCGAGGTGTTGGGGATCCATTTTATCGGTGAAGGAGCCTGGGAGATGGCAGGGGTCGGAGTGCTTGCGCTCCAGATGGAAGCCACTCTGGAAGACCTTGCCAGGGCAGCCTTCCCCCACACGACCCTGAATGAATCTCTCTCCGACGCGGCAAGAGAATGCCTGGGAAGGTCCATTTTCCTTCCCTAATGCAATGGTTTTCATAAATATATTCTCCTGGCTCGGACCTTCGGGAGAATAGTTCTGGCGCAGGAGTTGAGGGAGCATCGAATGAAAGATACCACCATTAAAAGAACCATTTGTTTTGAATGTCATTCTCGCTGCGGTGTTTTAATTGGAGTGCAGGGGGGAAAACTCTCTGATATCAAAGGTGATAAGGATCACCCCTTTAGCAAGGGGTTTACTTGTCCCAAAGGGCGGGCCGTAAAAGAAACTGTCTATCACCCGGAAAGATTAACCAAGCCAATCAAAAGGCTGGGGGGAAAAGGGAAGGGCAAATGGAAGGAAATCAGTTGGCCGGAAGCCCTTAGCGAAATGGCCCATCATTTATTGAAAATAAGGGAAACTTACGGAGCAGAAGCGGTAGTATTCGGGCAAGGCACGACCCGAGGACTGCCCCCGTATATCAATAGATTGCTGCGGTTGTTTGGTTCTCCCAATTTTATGGGGACCCAAAATTTGAGCGGACACCCCGTGGTGGCGGGAAGCGTGCATACGTGTGGTTTCTCTTTCATGGGAAGCCCGGACTATAAGAATTCCCAATGCCTATTACTATGGGGGCATAATCCCCAGGCGTCCTTTCCCGGCCTTTATATGAATGACATTAATGAAGCCGTAAAGAGGAGAGCCAAGCTCATCGTCGTTGATCCGAGAGAAATCCCTTTGGCCACGAGAGCCGATCTATGGTTGAGAGTTAGACCGGGGACCGATGCCGCCTTAGCCTTAGGAATGATCAATTGCATAATTGAAAAAGAACTGTTTGACAAGAATTTTGTAGAGAACTGGACCATCGGTTTTGAAGAGCTTAAAGATCATTCGAAAACCTTTACCCTGGATCGGGTGGCAGAAATTACCTGGGTGCCCGCGGAATTGATCGAGAAAGCAGCCGAGACTTTTGCTACTTCCAAACCTGCCTGCATCGGACCAGGCATGGCAGGGGTCTGTCAGAATACCAACTCGTTTCAGCTGAACCGGGCCATAACCATCCTCAGCTCGATTACCGGGAATCTCGATATTTCACAGGGGGGAATGTACATTATTCATCGCCCTTGAGATCGAGGGCCTGTTATGGAAGCGAATTCGATGCCTGCAGAAATCTTCCTCCGGTCCAAAGCAAAAAGAGATTGGGGGGAGAAGAATTTGCAGGAATTGATTACACTTTTTCGCCAGCAGAATCTGTCTGGAAGGCGATCCTAGAAGAAAAACCGTACCCGGTCAAAGGCCTCTGTCTATTTGCCAACAACAGCATGAGTGCTTTTGCTAATTCACAAATCGTTGAAAGAGCCCTACGAGAAGTCCAATTTTTAGTCTGTGCGGATTATTTCCATACGCCTACGACAGAGTTGGCCGACCTCGTATTACCCGCAGCCCACTGGACCGAGCGGGATGACTGCGAAGACTTGATGATGAAGAACCAAATCTTCTGTCAGCCCAAGGTTATTGAACCACCGAAAGATTGCTGGGATGAGAAGAAGATCTTGATTGAGTTGGCCAAAGAGATGAAGTTAGAGGGTTACTGGTCTTCGGTGGAAGAATCATTGGATTACCGTCTGGAGCCGATTGGAATGTCTTTTGAGGAATTTAAGGAAGCGGGCAGTTTTGCGATTCCCGTAGAGTATAAAAAATACGAGAAATCGGAAAAGTTTAATACCCCCTCGGGCAAAGTGGAATTGTATTCTGAAACGCTTAAGAATTTTGGCCTTTCCCCCCTTCCAGATTATATCGAACCGCCGGAAAGTCCTTTGAGCACGCCGGAGTTAACCCCAAGCTATCCTTTCATATTAACTACCGGGGGGAGGAACATTTATAATTATCATTCTGCTCTTCGTAATATCCCCTCGCTACACAAAAGATTTCCGGACCCTCTGGTCGAAATTCATCCCGATACATTGCAAGAACTGGGTCTTCAGGAAGGGGAATGGATCTGGATCATTAGTCCGAGGGGAAAAATGAAATCGAAGGTCAAGAAATTCGGTGGAATTCATCCTAAAGTAATTCATGTCTACCATGGTTTTTGGTACGGCTTTGATGATGGTTGGCAGACGGTAAATGACAATATTCTTACCGATCACCGGCCCCATGACCCGGCTGTAGGATCTACCCAGCTCAGAGGGTTACTGTGTAGGATAGAAAAGTGTGGGTAAAAGATTATTGAAAAGCCAGGGTGAAGGTCCCGCCGGGCTGCTTTCCTTTATATCTTTCAAGCCCTTTCCTGAAGTCTTGGAAGAAAAAACATGCAGATTGAGCCCAACGTTGTGGAAATGGAACTTCCAGGCCAACAACATGAGGTGATCTGACGGGAAACGATGAATCTGGTAGGAAGTGGCCGTGATGGCCACCCCCTCCCAACAGAACGGCTCGTACCGACCAGGTAAGCCGCTCTTCGATCAGCGACTGAACAATAGCTGCTCAGGAGATCGCTGAGTAAA
>JAHECH010000667.1 GCA_024641835.1 Deltaproteobacteria bacterium | reverse complement strand
TATCACAGTCAAGTCACTCTGAACAGGCTGCCCAGTCGGGACTCTCTCAAGATGGTGAACCACATTCTGCCCGGAGCTGAACTGGATAGGAGCCTTGAGGACTTGATCATAGAGAAAACCGATGGGATCCCCTTTTTCATCGAAGAATTCATACGATCTCTCAAAGATCTGAAGGCTATTGAACTGGAGAGCGGGAAATGGCTTTTGGCCAAGACCACTGGAGAAGCGAGCATCCCCTCCAAGATCCATGACGTGATTATGGCGAGGGTGGACTTACTATCTGAGGACGCCAAAGAAGTGCTCCGTACCGGATCGGCCATCGAACGAGAGTTCAGTTTTGACCTGGTCAGCCGCGTCTTAAACCTTCCCGAGCAGGAACTGCGCACCCACCTGTCCCATCTGAAGAATGCAGAACTCCTTTACGAGAGGGGAGTCTATCCAAAATCCACCTATGTTTTCAAACATGCCCTTACAAGGGAAGTCGTCTATGATTCCTTGCTGAGGTGGAGGAGAAGAGAGCTTCATGAGGCCATCGGAAATGCGATAGAGGATCTTTACCGGGACAGTATTACAGAACACTACGTGATCCTGACGCATCATTTTATCGAGAGCGAGAATAACCTCAAGGCTGCCGAATACGCCAGGCTGGCAGGGAAAAGGGCGGAGAAATCCGCTTCGCTGAATGATGCTATCGCCTACACAAGGAAGAGAGTGGCATGTCTCGAAAAACTGCCCCGCACCGATGATGTGGAAAAACTGCTTGTTGACGCCAGAACCGCCCTCGGTATTTACCTGTTCCTCATGAGTTATGTGGCAGAAGCGAAGGAGGCCATTGATCCCGTCGTGGATCTCGCCTTGAGGAGTGGAGACAGACGCCGGATCTCTCAGATATACATGATCATGGGGGACCATAGTTTCACCGTTAAAGAGGATTTCCCAGAGGCATTCAAACATCTTGAACAGGCCGTCAAGGTGGCGGAGGAAGCGAACGATATCGCGACATCCGTTCTCGCAAACTACATGCTGGGTCTAGCTCTGTCATGGAACTGTGAATTCGAGAAGACATCCTTCTACATTGAAAGGGCACTCAGCGTGGTCGAGGCGATCAACATCCCCTGGAGTGTTTCCATCATGAAAAGCTTTCTGAGTTTTTATGCCTATAACTACCAGGGGAAAAATGATTTGGGCTTTCGGACGAGCCAGGAGGCGGTGGAGATTGCGGAAAAAAGTGGTGATATATACTCGAGAGCGATGGCCTATTCGACCCATGGATTTTCGTGCTTTTATAGAGGATTGCTGGAAGAGGCACGGAGTCATTTATTGGTGGGTCTCCGTTTTTCAGAGAGTATCAATCTCCTGTCTTTCTGCGTGGTAGCACACCAGTGGCTAGGTTATTGTTATTTTGAGATGGGAGACTATGAAAAATCCGAGGAGCATTACGGAGAAGCAATTCATCTAAGGGAAGTAGCTGGCACTTTCCCGTCCACCGCTAAGTTGAGTAAAATAGCCTTAGCCAGAACAAAGGCGTACAAAAATGAAAGGGTGAGCGATTTGGAGTTGTTGTGCACCTATGCGCGTGAGAACAAAGTAAAACTCTATGAAGGCTCCATGGCAAGGTGGATCAGCGATATCATGGTCAAGATGGACGGCGAGCGTCTTGATGATGCTGAGGAGTGGATTAGGAGAGCAATAACAGCACACAAGAATTACAAAATGATCTGGGATCTAGGGATAGATCATATGCTTCACTCCGAAATCCTGAACAGAAAAGGATTAGCGATAAAAGCAGAGGAGTCTATAGGACAAGCAAGAGAGATCTTCAAGGCTTGTGGAGCTTCCGGCTGGCTCCAGAGAATTAACGGGAGGAGCTTCTAATCGTAACAGGCGAGCAAGCCTGTTTGGGCGCCCCCTATCTCGGGGGAAGGGAGATTTCATTAGGTCAACGAAAGGAGGATTGAGAATGCCAGCAAGAAGACGACTAGACAATCATTTTCGTTTTGTGGCCATGTTTACATGGGAGGAGACTGAAGATGTTGAGGCCTCAAGGAAGTTACTATCCCTTTTCGATAAACTCCCCGAAGGGATCGACTTCGACTCTTTCCAAGGGTATTACATGACAGGTCATCGTACCATCATCTTCATAGGACAGGCGACCTCCGCCACTTCAGTGCAGCAGTTCACCTCAGCTATTACGTTTGCCTCGGCCATGAAGGGGAAGGTATCGCTTGCCCTGGAGATCCATGAGCTGCGAGATATCATGGGCGGCAAGGAGTTCGCTGGTCAGAGGGGAAAAAGGCACATAAGCTGAATGGCTGATTAGAAGCTGCGCAGCATTCTAGTCTTTGCCACGGCAAATGCGCATGGCAGAGAGAGGGAGATCTATTGGCGCCGCGTCAATAACTACTTGCTCTTTGTCCTTGTGTTTCTTGGGTGTTTCGTGAGTTACTGGCCTTTGCACCTTGCAGTCATTTTCCACCTTTCTCTTTCCTTGATGGGAATGGCCGCGTCGGCCGCCTCCTGATTCCTCTCCTTTTTTTTGCCGGAGGTGTGTTGCGTGAGCCGCTCCTGTATTTGAGCCTTTATTTCAAGGAGAGACGGGCCGAGTATTATGACTTGCTGAATCGTATCCGAATAGAGGGTGACTGGGAAAGGTGGATCGCATTCTTTGCCGACGGCGTGTGTGAGATGGCAGAAAACGCTATGGGAGCAGCACGGGAGCTCTCCAGAATTGCCGGCGAAGACCGGGCCCGCATTCAGACGCTGGGCAGGGTGTCTGGCTCTTCCATGCAAGTCCATCACGCGCTTCAGCGACGTCCGGTAGGTACGATCTCAAGGCTTGCCGGGGAAACGGGCCTTTCGCTACCCACGGTGGCGAAAGCCCTGCTCGCGCTGGAAGGTGAGGGCCTCGTTAAGGAGATCTCAGGGAGGCGCAGAAACAGGGTCTTTGTCTACTCCCGTTATCTGGACATCCTTGTCAAGGGAACCGGGTAGTGAAGCGCTCCTCGCTTCTCCACCCTCCGCAGCAGTCCTGCGACGGAGCGCGGGCGCCCGGCAGAGGAGGGCGGTCTACCATTTGGATTGCCGATCGCAGCGCCTCCGTTCATCAGAATAACCCAGTCTCCTGACGGGTCATTTAATGGTCGGCCATGCTGAGCCGGCTTGTCGATAAAAGGTATTGGATGACATGGCGCTTGTCAGTTTACAAGATGTGAGTGTGAGTTTCG
>JAHECH010000060.1 GCA_024641835.1 Deltaproteobacteria bacterium | reverse complement strand
TTGTCCATACCGCTCTGGTTAGCCGCCCAGGCGGTGCGAGAGTTGCCCTTGGTGGAGGCCATCATTCCAAAGTAGCCGGCGAACATGGAACAGAGAGCCCCTGTGACAAAGCAGAGGGCGGTCCAGATGCTGATGCCGATCGTCAGCAGGATGAAAACGATGGCGACGAAGATAGCCAGGGTGGTGTACTGCCGCTTCAGAAAGGCGAGGGCTCCACTTCGAATGTAGCCCTCGATCCTCTTCATCAAGTCTGTGCCGTTGGGCTGGCCTGCAACCCACTTGTAAATGATGAATGCGATGATCAGCCCGAAGATACCGAAGAACGGTGCCGTGTAAGTGAGACCCAGCATGCTGTTTTACCTCCTTGGTAAGTGATTTTGAGGGGCCATCTCCAGTGCCCCATTTTCTTCAGAACGTTTACTCAAAAAAAAATGAGAAGACGCCTTGGTAAGAAGACGCTTTGCTAAGTTGCGAAGTATAGGGAGATTATTCACTCCATGTCAAGCGGAAAGGAGCAGCAATCGCTGCAGGATAAATGACGATCTTCTCCCTGGCGTTTCAGAAAAGGAAATATGGTAAACCTTTGATTAATGTGAAGAAATAAATCCAAAGAGGTTGGCGTCAACCAGCTTCAGATGAAAAATCTTTCTGTGATCGACTTTTCTATTGACTCGTATACAGATTGTGCTACTAGTACGGGCGGCATATCCGTTTCACCATATCATCATAAAATTGAAAGAGACTCGTGAGGGCCTATTCGGGTGCCTGGGCAATATCAGAAAATTGCATCTGGCGAACAGGAGAGAAGGCGAGCTCCGAGGGCGGAATATTTGATTCTGGTCAACTTCATGGTGGGAGGTCGCATCTACTCCGACTATGCTCAGAACGTGAGCATGAACGGTGCTTCGATCAGAAGCAAAGAAACGCCCTCTTTTCATACCGGTCAACCCATTTCAATAGCTTTCCCCGTGGTGAAATCCCAGAGACAACTTCATGGAGAAATCGTGCGAATCGGCGACGGTGAGTTCGGTGTTGCTTTCAGAGGCGTTGGGGCAAAATGCAAGGAGTTGAGCGTCTATGAATCGGAAACCGAAGCGAGAGACAGCGCCGTTGCGGAGGAACGCTCGGGCCTGGGTAGGATCAGGCAAAAAAGAATTCGCTGGGAACCGTCGGCAAGCAAGGACGTCATAGGTTACCGTTTTTATTGGTCGAGAGACACAAGGGTTGATTATGATTCAAACCATGTTGACCTGGGTAGTGTGACTGAAGCGATCCTCCCTCACGGTATTCCTTCTTTTCCCTTGTTTGCTGGGGAGATAAAGCTGGGCATCAGTGCTCTCAACAGCGCGGGGAATGAGTCTGCCATCACTCAGGTCACTGCATTTTTCAATTTTCTTGTCCCAGAAGCACCGGAAGTCATTGCCATTGAGGATGCAGTGGAAAGATAGTCTCGTACAAGACCCTCCCGAGAATCGGGAAAAAGCTTTGCAGGTGTATGAAAGGAGGTCACAGAATTGGGAAGGATCAGAAAGAAAAGGATTCGATGGGAGCTCTCTTCAGGTGCGGGAGTTAGCCGGTACAGGCTCTATTGGTCAAAAGATGGTGAAGTCAGCTACGATTCTGAACACGCGGATCTGGGTCTAGTGACAGAGGTCATTCTGCCGGACGGACTCCCTTCATTTCCTCCCGTCGCAGGCGAGCTGAGTCTTGGGATCACCGCTTTCAATGACGCGGGAAATGAATCTGATATCACTAAGACCGCAGCAAACCTCAATTTTCTTACCCCGAACGCCCCAAGGGACCTCATGGTCGAGGACGTGGATTAGAGATCCTCGCCCCAGGCAGCCAATCGAGAGGATTTTTCGCGATATTCCTCCAGGAGGATACCCTTGCGCACTTTGCCTAGAGAGGTGCGAGGGAAGTCATCGGAAAAGGTTACATGTTTTGGCCATTTGTAGCGGGCAAGGTGCCCGTCGCAAAAAGAGACGACATCACCGGGTCGAAGCTTGACGCCCGGCTTCGGGATGACAAAGGCATGCCCCACTTCGCCCCACGTATCGTCCGGGACCCCGATGATGGCAATGTCCTCGATTCCGGGATGGTCTCTGAGAACTTTTTCAACTTCTGCAGGGTAGACGTTTTCGCCTCCTGAGATGTACATGTCCTTGGCTCTGTCAACGAGATAGTAGTACCCCTCTTCATCCTTGCGGGCCAGGTCACCGGTGTGAAGCCATCCGTTCTTGATCGTCTCTTCGGTTCGAGCAGGATCTTGCCAGTATTCCTTCATCATGATGGAACCGCGGACAACGATTTCGCCCACTCCACCATTTTTCACCGACCGACCTTGGCGATCCACGAGATTGACCTCCGCATGAAACACAGGCCGACCGACTGTGCCGGGCTTTCGCAGGGATTCCTCTTCGGATGCCCACAGGAGAATGGATGTTTCTGTTTGCCCCATGATCTGGCGAAGTGAAAACCCTGCCTCCTTACACTGATGGAGGAGTTCAGAGGTTGTCTTTTCGCCTCCAATGGCAGAGACCCGCAAGGAAGAAAGGTCTCCTCTCTTATCGGGTTCCACTCGGAGGAGGGCTCTGTAGACCGTGGGCACACCAAGGAGCTTGGTTACCCGAAAGCGTTCGATATCGTGATAGGTCTTGTAAGGATCGAACCTGGGATGGATGATCATGGTTGCGCCTTTGTAAATGACGGGCGAGGCCTGGATGAAAAGGCCCCCTGAGTGAAAGAGGGGAAGGATGATGAGCATGATATCGTCAAAGTGGAGCTTGAAGAAGATATCTGCGTTCAGGCAATTGAAAAACGTTTTCCTGTGGGAGAGGACAGCGCCCTTGGGCTCGCCCGTCGTTCCAGAGGTATACATGATCACATGGGGTTCTTCAGGATCAGCTGGACCCAGGGATCTCGTGAGAAACGGCTTCTGCCCCTGAAAAGGCGCGGTCTCAACACGGTAGTCCAAGATCTCGCTGGAAATGGATTGGCCGCCGAGTCTCGCAAGGAGCATGGGAGGCCTGCGGTAATTCTGGCTGAGGGGCAGGACCATATCGGCATAGTCGCCTCCGAAGACAAAAAGCCTCGGCCGGGCGTTCTTCAGCGTATAATCCAGCTCAAGAGTTGCGAGCCGGAAGTTGATGGGAACAAAGAGGGCACCCAGGCGCGAGCAGGCGATGTAGAGCTCGAGGAATTCGGGACAGTTCTCCGACATTACAGCCACCCGGTCCCCCTTTTCAATACCGAGGGACTGGAGCCAACAGCTCGTCCTGTTTGCCCGCTCGTGCAATTCGAGATAGCTGATCTTTTCATCCTCAAAGAGGATGGCAGGTTTGTTCGGGTGAAGCTCGCTCCACCGGAGAACCCACCAGGCAATGTTCATGGACCTGATCATCTGTTTTCTTTTTTGTTTTGGACCGTGCGGGAGGCCTTCAGCAAACGCGTAGTGTCACAATTGCTCCAGTAGCCGGCCGTACCCCTTGAGGGGATCTTTTATCCCAAGTCGCCTCAGGGCATGCCACATGGTGGCCTGATTGCTGGATACCACCGGTTTCTGTGTTTCTCCCTCCAGTCTCCGTATGATTTCAATGGTTCTGAAATTTGTACAGCTGAGAAAGATCGCCTCATTTTTCTCGCTGTTTACTCTCAATCCGAGGTCAAGAGCCACATCAGGAGGCAGCCTCCCGATCATTTCATTTTTCAATTCCCGGGGGGGAACGGATTCGTAGTAGCCCAGGATCCTCACAACTTCATAGCCCCGGTCTTCGAGAGTGTTCCTCTCATGTTCGTTGATTTCCCTGGTGTAGGGGGTGGCCACTGCAATTTTTTTCACCTTCAGCGCATCAAAGGCAGCCACGACGGCCGTCGCCGTGGTTATACCGGGCGTCTTCGCGGTTTTCTCGATGAGATCGATGATTTCCTTTTCACCGTCATACCCTCCCAGCAGGCTTCCAACCGTGCAGCAGAAGGCAATGATCTGGCAGATCCCTTCACTGGAAAGTTCGAGGGAAGCTCTGTGAACATGGGTTTTCATTGCCCTCAAACCCGGCATGGTCGGTTCGAAAAGAATTCTCGTGCTGAAGGTGGCCACTCCTTGGGGGCACAGAGCGGCCATTTCCGGTTCACACACCGTGTTGCTAGAAGGAACCATCAATCCAATACGAGCTCGAGAGCCGTACATGGCACACTCCCTCAGTTCGTCACGATTGCTTCATCGAAGCACGCAGGGCTTCGGTTTTTTTTCTGTCCACCGAGAGGTCTTGATTAAAAACGACGCCATAGTCCCTTCTGGCAGAATCGGCGCTCACCTTGCCGTTGAGTACATCCCACCGGACGAATTCAGGGTCTCTTTCCGTGGGTGGGCCGAAACCACCGCTCCCAGGCAGGCGAATGCTTAGCAGATCTCCTGCTTTCAATTGATCCACTCCCTTGGACTTGCATTTTCGCTCTTGTGGGGTTTCCGGATTGAGAATCAGGCTGCCCTTGCTTCCAGGGAGCCCCCCAAACAGGCCTTGAGGTTCAAACTTCTGGCGATCCGAGTAGCGCGCCCAGGTGACATCCGTGAGAAAACGGATGTCCCTTCGAAGAGAGATGCCACCCCGATACTTCCCGGCGCCTCCCGAGTCAGGAATGAACTCGTACCGTTCGATCATGACGGGGTTCTCAATCTCCGCCGCTTCGACAGGAGTGTTCATGAAGCGGCCGAGATGGAGATCCTGGCCGTCAGGTCCATCCTTGGTGGGTCTCGCTCCAGCCCCTCCTCCCTGGATTTCAATATGAGTAAAACGTTTTCCTGTTTCAGGATGAATGCCTGAGAAACTGTTGGTGCAGGCCTGGCCATGACTGCCCGCCACCACACGATCAGGTACAACCTCGCTCATGGCCTTGAGCATGGCTTCCACGATCTTGGTCATGGTCTGGCTTCTCGCTGTCACTCCAGCGGGAGGCAAGGGATTCGTGACCAACCCAGGGCTGCTCTCCACCTTGATAGGACGGAAAGCCCCTGAATTGAGGGCCATTTGAGGGTCAACAATGCCTACCATAGTGTAGAACACGCCCCCTTGGGTGCAGGACCATGGGGAATTGACATTGCCCTTGGTTTGACGGCTGCTTCCCTGGAAATCCACTCTCATCTCGTTTCCTCGGATATGTACGTTGACCTGCACCCGGACTGGTTCATCCACGCAGCCGTCATCATCCAAGTAATCCACACCCGTGTAGTCGCCCTCAGGAAGGGAACCGATAAAGCGGCGGACCATGTTCTCGCTGTACTCCAGCAACAGCTGAGTACACTCGCGGAAAATGTCGAGCCCATATTTCCCTACCAGGTCCTTGACACGTCTCGCTCCGACAAAGGTCGTGGCTGCTTGAGCCCTGAAATCTTCCATGGTCTTTTCAGGGATCCGGATGTTGGATGCAATCATATCGAAGATTTGGAGATCTTCTTTCCCCGCCCTGTAGAGCTTCACGAAAGGGATACGCAGTCCCTCCTGGTAGATTTCCGTCAGGCCACCTGCTACCCCGCCCGGAACAGCGCCCCCCATGTCGAGCTGATGAGCGATATTGGCGACAAAGGCAACCCGTTCATTCCCCATGAATACAGGGGAAAAGAACTGCACATCCAGCAGGTGCTGGCCCCCCGAGTAGGGGTCATTGCAGATGATCACATCCCCTTCCTGCAGATCCGTCATGCGCTTCAGCAGGTTGGCAGCCGTCGTCGGCAGGCTGAACATCATGAGAGGACAGAGATGAGCCTGAGCGAGGATTCCCCCAGCCTGGTCGAGAACCGCACAGTTGATGTCCATGATTTCTTTAACAATGGTGGTACGGCCCATGCGCATCAGGCTGTAGCCCATGTCATCCGCTATGGCTTCGAGACCGTAGCGGATGACCTGCATGGTAACGATATCGGCTTTATAAGTCATAAATCAGTTTCCTATGGTTCTTAAACGGTTTTGTTTCCTTCCCAAGACTGGCTAGCCCTTCAAGTCAGCAGATATTTTCAAGCACGATAATAATGTTCTTATACCCATCCATCTTCCCAACAAACCCTGGCGGGATGAGGGTGGTGGAAATGGCCTCTTCAATGATGCAGGGACCGGTGATAGTCGAACCTACCGGGAGCTCATTTCTTTCATAAATAGGGATTTTCTGCCATCCTGCAGTCTCGAAATAGACATCCCTCAAGCCTTTTGCTGTACCATGTGGCGAACTCGAAATTTCCCTCTCCCGGGGGAGAGAGACGGTGGGATTCTTTCCGGTTACTCTCACTCTCAGGTTCACAAACTCGACGACTTCTTTTGGTTCTGAATAGGAGTAGACCTGTTGATGCAAGTCATGGAAGCGCTGTGCCGTCTCATGGATGTATGCTTTATCAAGGGTTTCTACCGGGTCAACGGGGGTGTTGAGTTCCCACGATTGGCCTTCATAACGCAGGTCCGCAGACCATGATACGGCCATGCTCTCTCTTGATACCCTTTCCTCCTTTAGCTGCCGGATTCCCTCAGTTTCCATCGCCTTGAATGTTCTAAGAAGGTCTTCGGGGTCTACGGCATCACCTCTTTTCGCAAAGGTTCTCACATAATCGTGCTGGATGTCGGCTACGGCCAACCCGATGGCAGAAAAATTCCCGTTCATGGGGGGAACGATCACCTTCGCCATGTTCAGCTCCCTTGCAAGGTCCGCTGCATGGAGCGCTGCGGCTCCCCCCATCGTGATGAGGGCGAACTCCCTCAGGTCACAACCCTTTTCCACCGAGTTCCCGCTGATCCCTTTGGCCATGTTGGCATTCACAATCCGGATGATGCCCATGGCTGCCTCCTCCAGGGAGAGGTTCATCTTTTCCGCCACATGCGCTCTTACCGCTTCTCGCGCACGATCAGGGTATAGGGGGAGCTTGCCTCCCAGAAAATAACCGGGATTGAGGCGGCCCAGAATCAGGTTTGCATCAGATACGGTGGGCAGAGCGCCTCCCCAGCCATAGCAGGCAGGGCCCGGATTAGAGCCCGCGCTCTGAGGTCCCACATGAAGGACCCCTCCTTCATCAACCCAGGCAATGCTCCCGCCGCCAGCACCGATGGTCTTCAAGTCAACCATGGGCAGCTTGATGGGATAGTTGGTCACGCCACCCCACGTGGTCGTCTTGGGAAGGTTCTTGTCAATGATGGAAATGTCAAAGGTGGTGCCTCCCATGTCTGCGCCAATGGCCATCTCACTTCCTGTGAGGCGGCTGATGAAAGCTGCCGCAATAGCTCCTCCGGCAGGGCCTGAATTGATGAGATGAGCGGCATGGGCCTTGGCCACATCTGCCGTCATGGTGCCACCGTTGCTTTGCATGATGTGGAGAGTTACGTCACCATACTTTTCCCGCAGACGGCCCATGAGGGCGTCCATATACCTCTCTATGACGGGACCGAGATACCCATTCATCACTGTCGTACAGGTCCTTTCGTACTCGCGGAACTCAGGGCAGATCTCAGAGGAGAGGGAAAACGGGACATCGGGGAGTCTCTCCTTGCCGATTTCCGCGACCCTCAGCTCGTGGATGGGATTGAGGAAAGAGAATAGAAGGGAGACGACAATGGCCTGTACGTCTTGCTTTTTGAGGTCATCGATTACGCGAAGGACAGAATTCTCATCCAAGGGAGTGAGTATTTCTCCTCTGCTGCCGATGCGCTCCGTGATCCCCTTGCGCAGGTAACGTGGAACCAGGGGCGGAGGGTTATCCGCACCGAAATCAAAAGCCGCTTCCTTGGGACGCGCAACCCTTCTGATTTCCAACACGTCTTCAAAACCGGTTGTGGTGATGAGTCCGACTCTGGCCCCTTTCCCTTCGACGATCGCATTGGTCCCTATGGTCGTTCCATGGATGATGTAATCGATCTCCTTCATGGAAGCACCGGCAATCTTCAAAATCTCATCCAGAGCTGATAGAACACCCTGGGCCAGGTCATGATGAGTGGTGGGCGTCTTGGTGTAAAAGAACTTCTCCGTTTTTTCATCCACGAGAATGGCATCTGTAAAAGTGCCGCCTACATCCAGGGAGATGCGCATGGTTTCTCCTTATGGCGAAGGAAATGCGGTTGGGAATGTGAACCGGGAAGGAAAAGGGGAAGATCCTCCCATGACTTAAAAAAATTGTATACAATCTGAATTGGATGTCAATCCTTATGTATGATGCTGGGAAAGGAAAGTCAATACTTCGGTGTAGGAGAACAACATTTTTCTCCGGAAATTCTAGTGTTAGGTAAACAAAAGAAAACCAAAGAAAGGCCGCGGCAGGCTCTGGAGGAGAGCATTTCTTTCTTGACAGGCTTGGTATCGATTGTATACAAGAAACGAACGCTTACTCTCCTTCTTTGTTTTCCAACTTGCTTAAACCCTTTTATGCCTTTGTGTGAAGGTCATTCTGTTCACTCTTTTTTAATGCGAAAAAGAACCTCTACGATTATCTGGTCACAATGGAAAGCGGAAATGGTAGGAAGAGCACACCGGACCAGTTCCCCTTTGAGGAGTTGGCCTGGGATCCTATAAAGAAGGAGGATGGGAAGCAAGTAAGTTATCTCTAGCAGGGGCATTTTCAGCAACCTGCCAATCTAGATCAGTCGATGAAAGGAGGAGTAAAAGATGAAGAAGGCTCTTGTATGTTCACTGTTGTCGTTTTTCATTATTGGTCTCAACGCCTCAGGCACCCTTGCACAGCCCGTTGAGCTCAAAGCCGTCTCTTTTCTTCCAAAGGACCACCGGCTTTGTGCCATGATCCCCAAGTGGATCGACGCCGTGAATACGCAGCTGAAAGATGCGGTGAAGATTAACTGGATTGGGGGACCGGAAGTGATGCCGCCGTTTGAGCAGCCCGAGGCTGTGAAGAAAGGCATTTTCCAAATCGGGTTCCTTCCTGCGGCCTATTATGGTGGAATGCTCCCCGCAGCAGATGCCATTTCCCTTTCCAAGTATGATTTCGCGAAAGAGAGAGAAAAAGGGGGCGTCTTTGATTATTTCGTCGAAATGCACAAAAAGATTAATATGATGCTCCTGGGAACGTGGGTTCATGACCCTTTCTACCTCTACGTGAAGAAACCGGTGAAAGGGATTGAGGATCTCAAAGGATTGAAGATGCGGACCGCCGCCAAGTACGACAAGATGATGCTCAAGCTGGGAATGGTTCCCGTTACCGTCCAGTTCGGTGAAACCTACACGGCCCTGCAACGGGGGGTCGTGGATGGGTTTGGCTGGCCCACCATTGGACCCAGGGAATGGGGCTGGCTCGAGTTCTGCAAGTACGTGATCGATATCCCTTTCTACGGGAGGCAGAACACGTTTATTCTCATGAATCTCGACACATGGAACAAGCTTTCCAAGCCGGTGCAGGATAAGCTCATGGAGATCACCATAAAATTCGAACCGAAGATGAAGGCTTACTTTGAGAAGACGATAGCAAGCGAGAAGAAGGAAATGGCTAAGATCGGAATCCATAGGATCAAATTCTCGCCTGGGGATACAAAGAAGTTCATAGATACTGCCAACGATGCGTTCTGGGAAGACCTGGAAAAGAAGGCGCCGGATCAGGTGAAAGAGCTCAAGAAGATTCTCGGCTACTAAAACATCCAGAGGGGATGCCTGGGGCATCCCCTCTGCTTTTCAGAGTTGGAGCATGGCGGATAAGGCTTTCGCTCTCATCGACAAAGCAGCGACCGTACTCAACCGGATCTTCATGGTGTTTGCGTGCATCATCATGGCGGGTCTGATGATCATCGTCTGTGTGGACCTGACCCTGAGGTACTTTTTTAATTCGCCGTTGATCTGGGGAACGGAGGTGACGGAGATCCTTCTTCTCTACATTACTTTTCTAGCCGCAGCTCAAGTTTTTAGAGATGATTCACATGTGGTGGTTGATGTCTTCCTGGCGGTAGCGAGCGAGCGACGAAGAAGAATCATGGGCCTCATCAGTAACGCTATGGTGGGGCTGATTTCCGCTATTCTTGTCTATTATGGCTCCGTGACCACTATTGACCTTTATGTGAGAGGGGTGTTCAACCCAACCATCCTCGAGACACCGATTGCTTTGATCACCATGATTATTCCCATCGGATGTATTCCCCTTTTCCTGGAAGCACTGGGAAAGCTCCGAAAGACGCTAAGCAAACAGAAGCAGGAGTGATTTGATGGCGTGGTGGCTGCTGTTCATCATAATTCTGTCGCTTCTCATTTTCCTCTTCTTTTTGGGTGTTCCAGTGGGCTTCTGCTTCCTCTTCGTGAGCATGCTTTTTGCGTATTTTTTCTGGGGAGGACAGGGTGGCCTGACACAGCTTGTCTTGAGTATTGCCAGATCCATTACCTCTTTTTCTCTTCTTCCGGTCCCTCTCTTCCTGCTCATGGGTGAGGTCATGTTTCTTTTCGGGATTGCCCAGAACATGATGGACGCGCTCGATAAATGGATTGGGAGGGTTCCCGGCAGATTGAGCCTTCTCGCCGTGGCTGGCGGGGTCGTATTCGCGACCTTGTCAGGTTCGTCCATGGCCGGATGTGCCATGCTCGGGCAGACGCTCCTCCCAGAAATGGAAAAGAGAGGGTACAAATATACGATTACCCTTGGCCCTATCATGGGGTGCGGTACTCTTGCAGCTATGATTCCTCCGAGCGCGCTCGGTGTTCTGCTTGCAAGCCTCGCGCAGGTTTCCGTGGGAGATTTTCTTCTTTCCATCGTATTCCCCGGCCTTTTGATGGCGGGCCTCTTTGCGGTCTATATCATCATCAGGTGCCTCTTAGAACCTGATATCGCCCCGCGCTACTCGTTGGAGAAAGCCTCCTTCCGGGAGAAAATGATCCTAAGCGTCAAATATATTCTTCCCCTGGGGCTCGTGATCTTTGCCGTAATCGGTCTGATTATATTCGGGGTCGCTACACCGACGGAGTCCGCAGCGGTGGGAGCGTTGGTTTGTTTTTTGCTTGCCTTTAGTTACAAGGGCATCAAAATAGATATTGTGGTCCAGGCTCTTGTGAAAAGCGTGAAGGTTACGGGTATGATGTTCATGATTCTGACAGGGGCAACAGCCTTTTCTCAGATCCTTGCCTATTCCGGCGCAACCCCCAACCTCGTCAACCTAGCCTTGCACCTTCCCCTTTCACCCATGGTGGTGGTCATCATGATGCAGTTTATCCTGGTCATTCTCGGCTGCTTCATGGAGCCTTTGTCCATTCTCATGGTGGCGCTTCCTATCTACATGCCCATCATCCGGCAGCTCGGGATTGAGCCGCTCTCTTTCTGTGCCGTCTTGTTGATCAACATGGAAATGGCTACCATTTCTCCGCCGGTTGGCCTGGTTCTTTACACCATGAAAGCGGTAGCTCCCCGGTACACGATGGCCCAGATTTACAGGGCGAGCATTCCCTTTGTGATGATCGATATCGCTGCGATGGCTATCCTTATGATCTTTCCGGGGATTGCCACGTACTTGCCTTCTATAGCAAAAGGATGAATGAGCCGCTTTATCCCTCTTTGTCCTCCCTGTCTTCGAGATGAGCGTGCGATGATGAATCCGGGACTCGTGATTCAGTCAGGGGCGGCAAGAAAATCCATAACCGCTTTAGCAAATGTCTCGGGCATTTGATCCACCATGGGCACCATGCCTCCATCGATCTCTGCGGTCCGGCTGCCTCTGATCGCCTCTGAGAGGGGTTTCATCCGAGGATAGGAAAAAGGATCATCCGTTCCGGCGAGGACAAGGGTGGGCGCCGTGATCAGAGGAGCCTTTTCCTCCATCTTGTATTTGTTGACAGCGCGGTGCCCCTCCTCCAGCCGATCCCAAACCTTGAGGGCGTCGAGGACAAAGCGTCTCAAAAGATCAGGGCGGTTTTTGGGATAAAAGGACTTTCTCCTCTGCCAGAGTTCGCTCAGGTGTGATCCGTCATCTTTATGTTCCACTTCATCGATGGGAGGCCTGGTTTTTCTTCTCTCCCGATCCGCCGCATCCACGTAAGGCGTAGAAGAGAGGATCAGCTTCTCCACGCGTTCAGGATACGAAGCAGCGACCTCTACGGCGATGATCCCACCGGTGTGGTGCCCCACGATGGATGTGCGTTCGATAGCCAT
>JAHECH010000666.1 GCA_024641835.1 Deltaproteobacteria bacterium | reverse complement strand
CTCCGCAACACCCCAAACACCTTCTTCTTCCGTCTTTTCGGGATAAAAACCACATGATACTTGCAATCCCATCGCGTGTGACTTAAACTCCGGTAGTCTTTCATTTTTCAACCTCCCATATTGAATTGTGGTGATTCGTATGGGAGGTTGTATTTCTACCGCTTCACACGGTCAAACCTTCTGGAGTCCCCCGGCAAAGCCGGGGGTTTACCTGTTAGAATTATAATTTGACTAGCCCTTCAGTAAAAGGAGAGGATCTGGGGAAGTTCTATTGTAAAATATTCGCTCTCTGGCTTCACGAGGGATTTTTTTATGTGTCAATAAGATTGTTTGAAGATATACTGCGTTGAACTAAACCGCTTCGCGGTGGTTTCCCATTAGGGATTGTGCTCTTTGACAATTGAATAGCGTTCTGTTCGGAGCCGTGCTCATTTGATGGGGTTTCCAGACGTGGCCTCCTTTCTGTAGAAAGTAGGGTATCCAATAATCCCAAAATCTCAAAAAGGAGGCACACGTCATGGGACAATTATACGATCAAATGAAGATGGATTTGGAGCTAAAAAATTTCAGCCCCAAAACGGTCACCTGTTACTTGACCTGCATGGTGAACTTTGTGCGCCATTATGGTCGATCGCCGGCGGAGATGGGCGAAGAGGAGATCCGCAGCTATCTCCACTGCCTGATCAAAGAGAAAAAGGCCTCGCAGTCTTCCATCAATCAAGCCTACAGCGCCATGAAGTTTTTCTATGAGGTCACCCTGGGAAGAGTTTGGAATGGGATCAGGATTCCTCGGAGTAAAACTCGCAAGAAACTTCCCTTGGTTCTCTCGATGAAAGAGGTGCACTCCCTTCTTGCTTCTGTAGACAATCTCAAACACCGGGCGATATTGACCACGATCTACTCAGGAGGTCTCAGGCTGGGGGAGGCAACCAGACTGAGAGTTTCCGACATTGACGGCGAACGCATGACGATCCTGGTCCAGCAGGGCAAAGGCAATAAAGATCGCTACACCTTACTCGGTCAGAGAGCCCGTGAGATTCTGCGTCTTTACTACAAGGCGTATCGTCCTACTGAGTGGCTGTTCCCATCCAAGGATCCAGCCCAGCCCCTCTCCGGCTCCAGCGTGCAAAGGGTGTTTAAAAAAGCCCTTCATCAAGCCGGCATCAAGAAAAAGGCTTCGGTGCACACCCTGAGGCATTGCTTTGCAACCCATCTGCTCGAATCCGGCACAGATCTGTATCACATCCAGCGTCTTTTGGGCCATACGACAGCAAAAACGACATCGGTGTACCTTCACATCACCGGAAGGGATCTTGCAAAGGTAAAAAGTCCCATCGATCTTTTGCCCAGCGATTAGAAGCCTACGGCATTGCCATAGAGGCTTCTGATGCAAGGCTTTCCTGAAGTAGCCGACGTGTTTCGGGCTCATGGGCCGGCCTATCGGCACTCCCATGAGATGCCCCCAAGACATCTGCGGGCCATGAGGGCCATCGAGATCTGCCGTACAGCGGTCCTGGGCGGCCATGTGGATGAGTGCGACCACTGTGGAGCCTTAAAGATATCCTACAACTCCTGCCGAAACCGCCATTGCCCCAAGTGCCAGTGTCTGGATAAAGAGCGATGGCTTGAAGCTCGAAAAACAGATTTGCTCCCCACACGATACTTTCATGTGGTCTTCACCCTCCCGGAAAGCCTCAGGCCTCTGGCCTTGAGAAACCAGGATGCGGTTTACTCCATCCTCTTCAGGGCCGCATCGCAGACCCTCAAAGAGGTAACGCAAAATCCCAAGCACCTGAGCGCGGAGGTGGGCTTCATTGCCGTCCTACACACCTGGAGCCAGACCCTCATGGACCATCCCCATCTTCACTGCATCGTCACAGGAGGAGGATTGTCCCTGGATGGCGAGCGATGGATACGGTGCAAGGGAAAGTTCTTCATCCCCGTCAAAGTGCTCTCCCGGGTGTTTCGGGGCAAGTTTTTGGCTTACCTCAAAGAGCTCAGAGAGAAAGGAACGCTGTCTTTCCCCGGCAACATTGCTCCGTTGAAAGAACACAATGCCTTCAAATCGCTGTTGAGCAGCCTCTATGGTCAGGAATGGGTGGTGTACTGTAAACCCCCATTCCACAACGTCGAGAGGGTCATCGACTACCTGGGGCGATACACCCACCGGGTGGCCATCTCGAACAACCGGTTGGTAAAGCTGGAAGGCGACCGGGTCACCTTCCGATACAGGGATCGCCAGGACAATGACACCATCAAGCTGATGACTCTGGAGGCCTCCGAGTTCATTCGCCGGTATCTCCTCCACATCCTGCCAGATGGATTCGTCAAAATCAGGCACTATGGCATCTTGAGTAGCCGAAATCGAAAAAGCAAACTGGCTCGATGCATGGCACTTCTCGGGGTCCATCATAGGGACCAGGACCAAGAAAAACACACGATGCCCTGGGAGGATCTCCTCGAACAGATCACTGGAGTGGACCCCAGGATTTGTCCCTATTGTAGGAAAGGCAAAATGGTACTCAAAGAAGTGCTAGACCCCACAGCACTTCCTCTACCCCCATGATCATGATCCCTTGGTATCAAAACAGATCCATTGAATCTCGACTCAACCCAATCAGGGGCAAGGGAGCCATCTGCTCTATGCTCCGAATCCACAGCCCAAGCTCCCCTGCTAAGGCTTCTTCTGCTCCAGCAAAGCGATCTTCTTCCCTTCAAAACGCTATTCAATTGTCAAAGAGCGAGTCCCTCCGCTAAGATCGGCACCATAGGGAGTGCTCATTGAATCCCCATAGCGCCTCTAAGCGGCTCAGTTCAACACGATTGTAACCGGAATGAAGCAAAGCTTCACTCCGTTTACAATCTTAATCGTTAAACTCCTTAGAAGGGAGGTTAAGTTAAGAATGCTGGCAAAGAAATTAAGAAAGGTGATCGGGAAAGATAAAAAGATAATCCTTGATCTGTCGGATATGGGCCAGGGTGAAGTTGAGGTGATTATCCTGCAGGAGGAAGGACACGTCGCATGTAGCGCTGAAAGAGTGACAGACCTTCCCAGGCACAGATTAGGGAAAATATCGGGCACTCTCGGAAGAGAGGAGATATACGGGGATGCCCGATAGACTTTTCATCGATACAAACATCTTGGTGTACCTCGTCAACGAGGACTCTGAGTTCCATCGAAAAATCGTTGGCGCTTTCAAACGCGCTTCGGGCAGGTTTGAGCTGTGG
>JAHECH010000665.1 GCA_024641835.1 Deltaproteobacteria bacterium | reverse complement strand
CTAGTGTGGCGTCCCAGAAGTTCCTTTACAAACAACAGTGCGACCCCACCCCACTGTCACATAAGCGCTAGCTTAGCCGGCCGATGATACCTTTTCTTCCGTTCCAAGTCTCCCGGGCTGGTCTTTTCTACGGCTTATCTACGGGGGAGTTCTGCCCCCTCCCGCTGTTCCCCTCGCCTTCGCTCGGGGCCAGGGGTTTCCCCCACAGATAAACCGTGAAAAGACAGCGCCCTCCCGCCAGTCACATCCAGAAAAGGTATCATCGGCCTTCCATCCTTCCAGCACCAGCTTGAAGCTAGCGCTTATGCCCGGCAGGGGGAGGGTCGCGCAGAGGATTATGCCAAGGTATTTCTGGGACGCCACACTAGCCAAGGATACTTTTGTTGGAAAGGGAATGCAACCGCACCACGCAAATGAGCCGCCTAGTTTCCGCACTGTAACCAGGAGGCATGTTTCGGAACATTCCTGATCACCGGCAAGGCATCAGATGCAAGGCGCCGAGGAGCGACGAGTGAGGCGTATGCAACAATACGCTGCAAGGAGGAGCGAACGCCTGCCCGCCTCGGGCAGGAAGGCAACGCCGCCCTTCGGCTTTGCTCAGGGCCATGAGCCTGTCGAATGGCAGATGATGTCTTGCTGGTGGATCAGGGACCAACAGAGGGTTTGACACGGGGGCGTCACTTCTCTATGATTCTCTTCTCGGAAAGAGAATTCCGAACTGAGAAAAGAGAGAGGAGTGCCCTGGAGGCAGTGGGGCTCTTATGAGAAAAAGAAAACTCATTCTCGTTACAGTTCTTCTTTACGCAACTGTCGCAGCTTCCGAACTGAAAGCGGCGGAACCTGAGAAATTCCAAGCATGGCTTGGAGAGGTACGAAGTCAGGCCATTCGCCAGGGGATTTCTCAGGGGGCAGTGGATAAAGCGCTCGCAGGCGCAAATTACCTTCCCGAGGTGATGGAGTTGTACCGGAATCAACCCGAGTTCAAGTTGACCCTGGATGAATACGTTAACCGCGTGGCATCTGAAAGCCGTATCTCTCTGGGAAGAAAGAAACTGAATGAACATCGGGCCCTGCTGGAAGATGTCTACAGCCGCTATCAGGTTGAGCCGCGTTTCATTGTAGCATTGTGGGGCATTGAGTCTGAGTTCGGTCAGATCAGCGGCGGTTTCCCCGTCATCGATTCCCTCGCCACGCTCGCCTATGCCAGCTCGCGAAAAGATTTCTACCGTCAAGAGCTTTTTAATGCCCTGCGCATTCTGGATAAGGGGCACATACCTCTTGACAGGATGAAAGGCTCATGGGCGGGTGCGATGGGTAAACTCCAGTTCATGCCTTCCACCTTTCAAAGTTTTGCCGTGGACTACGATGGAGATGGGAAGATCGACATCTGGAATGACATGGGGGATGCCTTTGTTTCCGCAGCAAATTACCTCTTCCGGTCCGGCTGGGTGAAGGACCAGACCTGGGGCATGGAAGTGACCCTTCCCAGCGAATTCAAGAGAAACATGCGTGGGCCCAACGCAAAAAAGCTTCTCAGCGAATGGAAAGCTGCGGGCGTAAGAGGGGTCAGAGATCAGGATTTGGCTGACCATCCGGATTACCCGGCGTCGTTAATCGAACCTGATCCAAAGGTGAGGCGTGCTTTCCTGATTTTTGCCAACTATAACGTTATTCTCAAGTGGAACCGGTCGGACTTTTTTGCAATCGCCGTGGGCCTGCTGGCTGATGGAATCAGAGGGCAAAAGACGGAGGACAGATGACCCTCCCGCTGACTCAGGGCAGGCAGCAGAAAAAGGATTAAAGCCAAAAACTTGAAATCGAATCACATTGCTTATTCTTTCGTGCTTTCGTGGTTTCGCTTTACGTCAGGTAACGCCCAATAAGAGATGAAAGCCGATCGTCGACCGCTCAAAATGATCAATATTCAATCATAGATGATCAATGACAAATGATACATGTTCAATGATCCATGACCACTGACTTCATCAAAATCCGGGGAGCGAGGCAGCATAATCTCAAGAACGTCTCCCTGGACATTCCCCGCAACAATCTTGTGGTGATCACAGGGCTCTCCGGATCCGGCAAGTCTTCTCTCGCTTTCGATACCATCTACGCGGAAGGCCAAAGACGCTACGTGGAATCCCTCTCTGCATATGCACGTCAGTTCCTGGAGCAGATGGATAAGCCGGATGTGGATGTGATTGAAGGCCTCTCCCCTGCCATCTCCATTGAGCAGAGAACCGCAAACCGCAACCCTCGGTCCACCGTCGGAACCATGACCGAGATTTATGACTACCTGAGGCTCCTTTTTGCAAGGATCGGTCATCCCCACTGCCCGCAATGCGGCCTTGAAATCTCTCCACAGACCACCCAGCAAATGGTGGACAAGATCTTGGACCTGAGGGAAGGGACCAGGGTCCAGATCCTTGCTCCTTTGATCAGGGGAAAGAAAGGGGAACATGCTCAGCTTTTCCACCGTCTCCGAAAGGACGGGTTCACGCGGGTCAAGGTGGATGGGGAAACCAAAATGCTGGAAGAAAGCATTCTTCTCGACAAAAACAGGAAACATGACATCAGCGTGGTGGTGGATCGGCTGCTCATCCACAAAGACATCAGGCGCCGTCTTACCGATTCTATGGAACTTACCCTCAGTCTCTCCGATGGGCAGGCGCTCGTGGACGTCATCGGGTCGGAGGAAATATTCTTCAGCCAGAAAGCGGCTTGCATCAATTGCGGTATCAGCATGCCTGAACTCACCCCGCAGATGTTCTCTTTCAACAACCCCCAGGGTGCTTGTCCCGGGTGCACCGGCCTTGGCACGAAAAGATACCTCGACCCTGACCTTATCATCCCGGATCAAAACCTTTCCCTGAGAGAAGGCGCTATAGCACCTTGGGCAAAACGCCAGTCCGTATACTTCATGCAGCTCCTCGATTCCATATGCCAGCACTACCACATCGACATCTACACGCCCTTCAGGGATCTGCCCAAGAAAGTGCAGGAGGCTATCCTCTACGGTTCCGGGGAAGAAGAAATCAAGTTCTATTTCGAGCGTGATGACCGCCGTCACTATTATAGAAAACCATTTGAGGGCGTGATTCCCAATCTGGAGAGACGCTATCACGAAACCGCCTCGTATCAGGTTCGGGAGGAACTGGAACAGTACATGAGCATGCGGCCGTGTCCTGTCTGTTCAGGGGCCAGGCTCAAACCGATCAGCCTGGCGGT
>JAHECH010000664.1 GCA_024641835.1 Deltaproteobacteria bacterium | reverse complement strand
TTACTCGATTTATGGGTTCCATTTCCGAAAAGTATTCAAAAACAATTTGGAACTTCGGAATAGATCCTATCCATCAGGGGAAAAAGGGACAGGTCTTTAATTATCAGAGTCCAAAAATGTAATCAATTATTGACAGGTAAAAAAATGGAGGTGTAACCATGGAGAAGAATGTTGGCGAGACAATTAGAAATGGTGTCGTCGGCGTTTTGAAGGGTACCAGGGAAGCTGCAGTGGGAATAGTCGACCTTGTGAGCGCCGCTACAGCAAGAGCCCTGGAGGACGTAAGGGATGTCGGAACTTCAGTTAGTTCCGTTGCAGTCGGGGCAGTGTCAGGGGCTATTAAGGCGGCGGGAGAGATTGGAGCGGATCTGGCAACAGTTACAAAGAATTCGATAGTCGGCGTCATCAGGGGAGTTCATGAGGTGGGTTCTGTTACTACCGATGTCATTCGCGATACTGTTCGCGCAGCGGTAAAAGGAACCGCAAAGATTGGCGGGGACATCACCTCCGTAACTAAGAGCGCTGTTGTCGGAGCCATAAAGGGGACGAGGGATATTGCCATATCATCGGAAGACGCTGCAGCAGAAGCGGCGCAGGGTATCATCCGGGCGATTTCTGAAGTGGAAGCGGATGCGGGCCAGGCGGCCAAAAACGCAGTCAAGGGTGCTATCGGTGGAGTAGCCGAAACCAGCGGTCATTTGGCTGCAGTCATAAAAGACACCTCCAAAGCACTGGTCCTTGGGGCATCGGAATTCGGGGGAGACGTAGCTTCCGTAGCCGAAAACGCCGTACTCGGGGCAGTTGAGGCAGCGAAAGAAATCGGATTATCCGCAGAGGAATCTGCTTCGGCAGCAGCAATGGGTGCCATTGAGGCGGCCAAGATAGTTGGCGGCGAAACAGGTTCAGCAATACGCAAAGCAGTTACTGGGACAATCGGCGGCATAAAGGTCATTGTCAAAGAACCTTTCAAGAAAGAGAAGTAATACTTAGGTCATTGATCCCGAGAGAGACTGTTATACTTTCCCTGAAAAGATTGAATAGACCGTTACCAATCGGGTAAACAGATAGGTTTGGAGATTAACTGCATTCTGTTTGCTCCATAGCGGGAAGTGAAGCGTAGCTGATGGGAAAGGAGGGTTTAGTATGGAAATTTTAAATTTTGTCATTGCCATTGTTGCTTTGGTCATTGCGATTTTGGCATTTCAAAGAACTGGCGGGACTAAAGATCTAAGAAAGAGCACAGCCGAGGTTCTGGCCAAAATGGAGCAGAAGATTCGTGAAGAAGAGGCAGCCAAAGTAGAGAAGGAAAAATCACAGAAATAAGCATCGCCATACAGGAGTTATAGAATCAGCGCAGGATAAGCCATACAATAACTCTGAGTATTTCCATTTGCTTTGCGGATGTGCACCCTCAGTGGCCATTCCAATGGTTTCGGTCCAGTCCTAAAGGAGACAAATTATGTACTGTTCGTTAATCATAACTTTTTTGCTTCTCCTGGGAATTATCATCACCAGCCTACAAAATAGCATGACTCTGGAGCTGAAATTTGTCGTTTGGAATCTTCAAACCTCTCTTACAGCCTTGATTCTTTATTCCTCTATCATTGGTGGAGCGATCGTGGCGGTTTTGGCCTTACCAAAGCTGGCGAAAAAATCCCTTCATGTCAGGAGTATGAGGAGAGAGATCCATAAATTGAAGGAAAAGATTCTAGAGTTGGAAAAAAGACATATTGACGGGTCTCAGATAGAATAGCCCTCCCTTGAGAGGCATGGACGGTTCGATTTATAAATTTCTTTTGTTGAAATGGATGGACGCGTCCTGATTCTGTCGTCAAATAGGAGTCGGACATGCTTTGGACCGTATTTGTGATTCTCTTAATTCTGTGGCTACTGGGATTGATGACTGGCCACGCGATGGGTGGATTCATTCATGTCCTGCTGGTCATCGCGATTGTTGTGTTGCTGTTCCGAGTCATTCGGGGACGAAAACCAATGTAACCATTTGGACCCTCGCCCGAGAAGGTGAGGTGTTTACAGAAAGGAGTAACTGCTATGAAGAAGAGGAACAGGTTTGTCGGCTATTTTGTCCTTGTTATGCTGATGGTTGCCTTTGTGGCCTGTGCATCGACATCCAAACAGGAAAGCACAGGTCAATACGTTGACGATTCGGTCATCACGACCAAGGTCAAAGCCCTGCTTGCAGCTGATGATTTTCTCAACTCATTCCAGATCAGTGTCGAAACTTACAAGGGCAGCGTTCAACTGAGCGGCTTCGTTGGTTCTCAAAACGCCGTCAATAAAGCGGGGGAAATCGCGCGGAGCGTCAAGGGGGTCACATCCGTAAAGAATGATCTGATCGTGAAATAGGCGACCGTTAGCCTTTCCCGGAAGGAGCATGGCGGCCGGTGTTGACCTGAAGCATGGGTTTGACGATGTCGCGACTGCTGCTATGCTCGGGCATTGTGCGCGGACACCAGGAACGCGGCGCGTATGAGTTTACGCGCGGCAAGCTGCAGGCAGCGCATGCCGCCGTGGAAAAGCTCGACCGAATGTGCACGCCCATTTCACCAATCCCGAGGTGCTTGCAAGTCTCCGCATCGAGGTTGATCGGGATGACGCCGCCACGGCATTTGAGGGAAGAGCCCGAGGAGCTAAAACATGGCTCTCCATAAGAAAAAGGTTCTGTTCATAACAACGGGTGTCATCACGCTCGCTGTCTTCGTAGGCATCCTCGCTCTTCTGCTCAATATTGAAGCCTTTAAACCGCAGATCGAGGCGGCCGCTTCTACTGCTCTGGGAATGGATGTCCGGATCAAAGGCACGATGGGCATCGCTCTATTTCCGGGTTTCGGTCTATGGCTGAAGGACGTCAACGTGCGGAACAGGGGTTTGGATGTCGTTACGATCGAGAATATGAGGATAGGGCTGAAGCTCATCCCCCTTGCGAGGTTCCAAATCAAGATAATCCAGGTCGGGCTTGTCAGGCCGGTCTTCTCCATAGTTCGGTCCAAAAACGGGATGTTCAATTTTGAAGAACCAGGACGCACGTCATGGGAAAAACTTCTTGCTGTGAAAAAGATATCCATCTCTCAGGGGCGCCTTGTTTATACCGATGAAATATCCGGCGATAAAATCGAAGCCGGTGACTTGGACCTGAGCGTAAGAACCCTTTTTCCCATCGGGACGGATAGCTCAGAACCATTCAAGAACATCTCATTCACCGTGGATGCTAGATGCAAGAA
>JAHECH010000059.1 GCA_024641835.1 Deltaproteobacteria bacterium | reverse complement strand
GCGATCTAATCTGGTATCAGTACGCGAAAATCATTGCGAGAAGCGCCCTCGGGCCTAAGGCGAAGCGGGATCACTATGGCTTCGTGAAACAAACCCTGCGCGATCTCCAAAGCGGCAAGAAACAATGGTCGGACATAGCCCTTGTGGGAGACTAAGAACTTGACAGCATGAATTACCCCTGCTATATGTACAAGACGTAGTCAAATAATAAATATCTCTTTGATACTAATAAAAGGAGCGTCGCACATGGCAAAAAGACAATTGGAAAAAGCTGATTTCATGAAATTCTTCAATGACGTCCATACTGCAATGTCAGTCAAGACGAAAGGAAAAGTGACATTGGCCGATTTGCTCAAGCGTAATAACGTTGAGCTTGACCTGCCCGAAGATGTAATGAAAACAATTAAGCCTGCCCTCGATGCAGATATGAATGCTCCTCTTGAGGTGCGTCGTAACTATTGCGCGGCTTGTGCCACTTGTGCCCTCTGTACGTTTTGCGCTGAGGCGAATGCTCTATCTGGGCTCGGTGGCCTGGGTGGCCTCGCAGGCTTATCGTCCTAGTTTAAGAATTCACCGTGCTGATAGTCGTCATGGCTTTAATGAACGACTGTCAGCACTTTTTTTGGAGCTAATTAGCTATGGCAGGTGCAAGTTCCGCTGAGAATAAGTTTCCGCATCTGAGTCCAGGAAACTATGTGCAGGTTTTTGCTGATTATGGACTGATCAAATCAAAACTTAATGCCATGTCAGTACGGGTATCTACAGAAGCAATTGAGCTATTAAAGGCCTGTGATGGTCTTCTGTCAATTCGTCAGATAATCGAAAACCACTTAAATTCCGAGAGGAGGGGGACCGACAGCTCACTGTCTGAGGCAATTGTTACCATTAACAGACTCATTAGAAACAGCGTAATTGTGCTTGAAAGCGACCCAGGTACATATGCAGTCCCGTTAGTTCAAAGCGAAGGGTGTCATTATCCGGAGGCCATGCATGTTGAGGTGACAACCGTCTGCAATCTGCATTGCTACTTTTGTTATCGTAAATCAGGTCCGGGCAAGTCTGAGATCAGGTTACCGACTGACAGCTTGTTGAATATTCTTGGTCAGCTATCTGATACGGGTTTGCGAGTAGTCGAGCTTACCGGTGGTGAACCATTGTTGCATCCCGACTTCAATGTAATAGCTGATTTCTGCGGCAAAACGTTTCCTTTAACCTCAATTCTCACAAATGGCACCTTAGTCAACGAGGCTTTTGTTACGAGAATGATTCCCTTAAGAGACCGTGTTGCTTTTAATATCAGCCTCGAAAGTCACAGACCTGAAGAACACGACAGACGAAGTGGAGTGGAGGGAAGTTGTCAGAAAACTGTTGAAGCAATTCGTCAGCTCGCAAAACACGACTTCATGATTCGAGTGGCCATGGCAGTAGATAGAGCCAACTGGAACGATGTTGAACCTACACTACGCTTGGCTAAAGACTTGGGTGCTACAGCCTTTACTTACTCTGCAATCATGCCCTTCGGCCGGGCTGCAAGCAGCCTGGGATTCTGGGACCTCGACATCAAGGATGTCAGTGAAAAAGAGAAATATCTCTACAATACTTACAAGGATTTCTTCCACATTTTAGATTACCAGCAGCAACAACGAATGAAGCAACCAGGCAGTTGTGGCGGCGGCCACAGAACATATGCGATGGACCCTGCGGGGAATGTTCGTCCTTGTGCTACTTTTGAAAGCCAAACCGGGGTCATAGGCTCTCTCGCATCGCATACTCCCAAGGAAGTATTTGGCCATGAATTGACAAAGCTGTTTGCCGAGATCGAAGCCCCGAGACCTGAGGTCTGCGGCTCATGTAAATTCACCTATTTCTGCCGTAACTGCGTCTTGCGTGGCCTGACGGCATATCGGTCTCTGGGTACAGAGAAATGTGCATGGATGGAACAAGCCATAACTCGCAAATGGGCCGAGTTGATTCAGGACATGCCGTTGCCACAAAGCTCTTGACATTACCTACGATTTTGGGACGAACTGGGACATCCTCTTTTCCCCTGTCGCTATTTGTTGTTGGCAAGGGGAGAAATTGATTAGCGTATAATATTGCTTTGAACAATATGAAACTGCAAAAACGGCTATTGCCGACCCATTTGGGACTCAAAAAAGGCCATTGAAACGGCTGAAGGGCTCGGTTTTTCAAGGAAACATCGCAGCAGCATAAAAAATAATGTTAGGCGCAGTAACACGTACAACGAAAGGAGACAAGCTGTGGCAACGAAGATAACGAAGAAGTCATGGACAGTCATGGCTTATATGGCCGGCGACAACACCCTGGACCCAGAAGGCGTGCAGGACCTAACAGAGATGAAAAAGGTCGGTTCGACCGACAAGCTCAACGTCATCGCTCAGTTTGACCGTGCTACTGGCCACGTCGCCAGGCGCTACTATGTGCGCAAGGGCGGCATCGTCACTGGCGACGCCGTCGCTTCTCTTGGAGCGGTCAACACGGGTGATCCGAAGTTCCTCATGGACTTCATTCAATGGGGCATCAAGAACTGTTCGGCAGATCACTATTTGCTGGTCCTCTGGAACCATGGTCAGGGGTGGGATGACACGGACATTTACGCGGATGAGCGTCATCGCCGACTGCGGCGGCTCGCCAGCGGGCGGAGTCGGCACGCGTTGTTCCACACCCCTGTGCGCAGCATGCTGGAAAAGGCCATCGGCGACCATGAGGCCCGCGCGATTCTGCTCGACGACAATGCGAAGGACTTTCTGGACAACCAGGAGATGAAGAAGGTGCTCGCCGACACGGCAAAACTGCTGGGTCGGAAACTCGATATCCTCGGCATGGACGCATGCCTCATGAGCATGGCCGAGGTGGGCTACCAGATCTGCGATAGCACGGACTATATGGTTGGATCGGAGCAAACAGAGCCAGGAGCAGGCTGGCCGTACAACACCATTCTCGCGGCCCTCGCCAAGAGCCCGGAAATGACGCCGCAAGATCTCAGCACACTCATCGTGGACAAGTATCTCGCCTCGTATACCGATGCAGACGGTGTCACTAACTCGGCCTGCGACTTGTCCAAGGCAGACTCCCTGGCCACCGCTGTTGGTGGCCTGGCTGCGGGCCTGAAGGCGAGCTTGAGCGATGCGGCCTCACAGCAGCATATCCAGTCGGTTCGCAACAAGGTTCAGTCCTATGAAGTGCCGGACAACATCGACCTCGTGGACTTGTGTTCGTTGCTCGCGAAGGCCGGCACCAACACGACCATCATGACCGCCTGTCAGAATGTTATCCAGGTGGTACAAACCGGCTATGTTCTGAAACAGGGCTACAAGGGCGAGGCCATGAAAAACTCCAATGGTGTGGCGATCTATTTCCCGCTCCGATCCGTATCGCCTTTGTACGCTGGGCTAGAATTCAGCAAAAAAACCGGTTGGGACGCGTTCCTGAAAGCTTATCTCGACGCAATCCGAAATCGTTAAAAGCTCTCATCCAAATGCCTCGTCTTGCTGAAATTACAATCTCACCGTTCAAAGGGCACCTCAGGAATTGGGCAAGGTTTACTCGCCTCTGGTTGGAGGGCTGATCCACAAGATTTATGAAGGGGACCCCCTTACCTGCCAGCGATGCCAGAGCGAAATGCGCATCAGTGCTTTCGTCGAGAACGAGGAGGTCACCAAAGGCGGACAAGTCCTCAAGCCCCTTTGTGGGAATGCGGGAGGCGTTTAGCCTCTCAGCTAGGGAACAAGGAACACTCCTTTGCCTTCGCAATCGCTTCCTCTCGGACAACCGATTTGCTCACCCACGGAATGGACATTCCCAGCCTAGGAGTGGGGACACACGTAGAGAATAAAAACTCTTCAAAAACGCTCCTTGACACCCCCGTATTATTCCCGTATTTTTGCGGGCGCTATTGGTTAATTTTGTTATGGTTTCATATCTTGCGGTGAACGTGAGGTCCAACCTCTATCGATAATTCTCGCTTCATCTGCTTCCAAAAAACCCGCTTTTTGTCTGAGAGAGGGGCAAGCTAAGAAGGAACTGAGAAAAGATAACAAGGAGGGCCATGGGAACCAAGTCTGACCTGGATGTCTTTCTTAACCCAAGATCTGTAGCCGTCATCGGCGCCACGGAGAGACCGGGATCATGGGGCTCGTTCATCATGCAGGGTCTACTTTCCAGGAATTATCCCGGGAAGATTTATCCTGTGAATTCTCGTGTAAATCAGATCTATGGCATAACTGCTTACAAGGATCTGAAGGAGATTAAGGAACCGATCGACCTGGCGATTCTTACCATCCCGGAACAATCGGTAGAAAGAGCGATTGAGGACTGCGGCCAGAGGCAAGTAAAGGGCGTCACCATCGTCACGGCAGGTTTTGGAGAAGCATTTGAAAGCGGGAAAGGCCGGGAAAAGGCTCTTGCTCGTCTTGCACACTCCTGTGGGATGCGCCTTCTCGGCCCGAATGTGAGCGGTACGTTCAACCTCCACGCCGAATTCAACGGCTCGGCTTCACCCGCAGAGCATCTGTTTCGCACCAGCCTTGCTGCCATCTGTCAAGGGGGCTATGCTTTTTACGACCTCCTCGCGTCCGGGTTTTCAAGGGGCATGGGGGTTGGGAAATTCATCCATACCGGGAATGAGTGTGATCTCACCTCCACAGACTTCCTTGAACTTCTGGGGTCTGACCCTGAGGTGAGGGCCATCCTGATGTACCTCGAAGTCATTCGCGATGGGAGACGTTTCATCGAGATCGCTCGTCGAGTGTCGAAGGAAAAGCCAATCGTGGTATACAAGGCCGGCAGGACACCAGGCGCGTCCCGTGCCGCCCAAAGCCATACGGGGGCTCTTTCGGGGACAAAAGAAGTCTACCAGGGCGCGCTCCATCAGGCTGGGATCACCATCGCCCCAACCATGGAGCTCCTGCTTCCCCTCGGTCACACATTGGTTGAACGACCGCCCATGAAGGGCAGGAAAGTTGCTATCATTACGATGGGAGGGTCTTGGGGGGTGGCTCTCACCGACTCCTTGGAAGAGGAAGGGCTCCGCGTGCCGGAGTTGGGCGTCAAATTGCAAAACTCACTGCGGTCCCTCGGCATGCCTCCCAGAGCATCAACCAAGAATCCGGTTGATATCGGCGCCTCCGGTTTGTTCTTTGAGGCTGACACCCTGGTGGCCATAGGCCGTGAAATCCTATCTTCAGGCGAGGTTGACGCTCTGATTCTGCACGGTATGGGCAGACCGGGGATGCTCGGGAAAGATGCTTCCCCTCGGCTTCAGCTATTCCTGGATATCAACAAAGAGGTGATCCAACGATTCAATGGGCTTGAAAAAACTATGGGGCTGCCTGTGTTTATCGGAAGCCATTACACCCCATGGCAAAGCCAGGTAGTTCATGATCTTAATGAAGAAGGAATCCGTATCTACAACCGACTCGATGAGATCGCCCAACTGCTTTCCTTAATGCACGACTACTGGAGAAAAAGACTTGGCTTAGAAGAAGGCAGGTAAGGCCAGCAGCTTGCAGCATCCATTTTCTTTGGATCAAGCTCGAATACAATTACCCCCCATTTTTCACTACCTCCTGATTACCTTCCGATTGAAAAGAAGAAACAGTTAGCGGTGCCAGGCTCGCAAAACCTGAACATTAAGTGCGCACCCTCACGGTAATATTCTCCATGTTTGTATATGGATGGGTGTTCTCTTGCGTATCTATCCCAGTCCTTCCAAGACTTCCAATGGCCACGATAGCCATAGTTGTGTCCTTTATAAGGGTGCTGTTCATAGTGACGTTGACCATAGGGGCGTTCTTTGTATCCAGGACGGCCGACCCAATCATCACGGGCGGCAATAGCTGGAATAGCTATCGCTAGAGAAGCAAAGAAACACGACACTGCAACGATCATTCTTTTCATTTGAGACACCTCCTGGAACTTTTATGGTTTTTGTAACCTACTGGATTCATACTTTCTAAAGTCCAGTTTCTTTTCGTTTAAAATTGAAGAACCGACCATTCTGAGTCCAGTCCCTAACCCGAAGATTCCTTCGACAATTATTCCAAGTGTGCTATTGTATCGGAAAGCCAAGCGGGGAACCCGCCAACCAAAGCTCTGACTACGCCTAGAATCAGAACTGATAGAGCACCTCAGTCCTAACTATTTTCATATGTCCGCTAACCAAAGAATTTGATGCAGATTCGTATTTTGTCAAGTCAGCATCAGGAATTCTTAAGAACTCAACATCGCGAACGCGGGAAAGGTTTTCTTTGCTGAAGTCAGTTGTGATAGTCACATGGCCATCTCCCATGAGGCTATCAAGGTCCGTTTGATAGAAGTGTTCGCACATGTCTGTAAAAGAAGGGGACAATCAAGTGAATCTCTGAACCTTGAATCTGCTTCTTGAGTTGACGAGGCTCCATTACCCTGCTAAGCTCTGTCTCGTTCATGGGAAACCTCCTTGTTTAAGGTTTGAGTTGCTTTTGCGAGCTTCTCTCTTAGCAGGAGGTTTCTCATTTGCATGGCTGTGAACTTCTCTTTAACTATGCTATAGGGGGGAGTGTTCCCTTCTCCCTTCTGATATATAACGCTGGTAAAAAGGTAAGAAAGCCTGGCAAAAGGGAGACGAACATTCCAAAAGAATAGATCGAGTCACAAGCCGCAGATCCCTCGCCATCTCCTACAACGAGGTAAGCACGCAGGATATTTGGGTATGGCTTGGACCTGTAAAGTGCGCAGAAAAGACAACGCATTCGTCGAAAGGATAAAAGTGCAAAACTGTAGGGCGCTCCTCGTATCCCGCTATTCAGGCGCAAGCCTTACTTTGCGGAGTTTTTTAGCCCAGGCGATTTGATGTGGGCCTGCCTGCTGCGCCTAGCTGTCAGTTTCGGGTGAGGATACGCCGGATGCGACGCACACAGGTATTCCGCGTACCGCGTTTTCGTTTCGGCGAGCGAGGTTGCTGGAGCAGCACATCGAGATGGCGGGCAAACGCCTGGTGGCTCGATTGAAGAAGAGTACTCGCCAGCTAGAACCGGCGGACAAGACTGGAAAAACGGAGGCATAAGATGGCCACAGCAACAAGAGAAGAGGGTTTCGAGGTGCATGATGCACAAGTCCTATCGAAGACAAGGGCGTTTCTTGACGAGTGCCGATCCTTCAAAGAGATGGCTCAGGCCGTAGAGGACGCGGTCCATCGGAATGAAGAATGGAGGGGTAAGAGGTGCATCAATCTCCTTGCGCCCGAGGCGCCCACCAGCCCGAAGGTCAGGAATCTTCTCGCAGCAGAAATAGGGACACGGGCTGCAGAGGGTCACATTGGTCGGGTCAATCGATGGTTCGCTGGAACCGGCTATATCGATGAAGTTGAAGCCCTATGTGTTGAGCTGTTGAAGAGGGTTTTCAAATGCAAATACGCAGATCACCGTCTCATGGGCAGCATGTTGGGCAACATGGCTGTATACTGGGCTTTGACCGAACCCGGGGACGTGATCATGAGCGCTGCCCAACCGGTAGGCGGCCACTCCAGTAATCGCGGAGACGGACCAGCAGGGTTTCGCGGACTCAAGATTGTGGACATCCCCTTTGATCCGGTCGAACTCGAGGTAGACATGGATCTGTTTCGGAAGGTAGCGCCCCTCGTGAGGCCTAAGGTGGTTGGTTTAGGTATGTCCATGACCCTTTTCCCATATCCTGTTCGCTCCATGGTCGAGATCATTTCCGAATGGGGTGGTCGGCTCTTCTTTGACGGCGCCCACCAGCTCGGCTTGATCGGCGCAGGATTCTTCCAGGACCCGCTTGACGAAGGGGCGGCGGTCTTAACCGGGTCGGCAGGCAAAACCTTTGGCGGCCCTCAGAGCGGGATCATGGTCTGGAACGATCCAAATCTTACGCAGCCCATCACAAGCGCCATTTTTCCTGGCCTGGCCGCCACACACCAGGTCAACCGGGTTGCCGCCCTGGCCTATTCGGCGGCGGAAATGCTGCAATTTGGGCAGGCCTTTATGAAACAAATTGTGGCCAATGCTCAAGCCTTGGGTGCCGCTCTGGCAGAACGGGGCCTCAACGTTCTCTGCAGTCATAAGGGCTACACCCAGACTCATCAGGTTATAGCAGACGTGAGCAGTTTCGGCGGCGGCATTGCAGCAGCCCGGGCGCTGGAGCGGACCAATATCATCACCAACAAGAATCTGATCCCAAAAGACAAGCCTGAGAACTGGGATAGTCCAAGTGGCCTGAGAATAGGCACGATCGAAGTGACCCGTCTTGGAATGGGTCCCAAAGAGATGAAAACCATAGCGGGCTTTGCGGCTCGCGTCCTGGTTGAAAAGGAGAACCCGGAGACGGTGGTCAAAGACGTTATGGACTTCCGCTCAGCCTATCAGACCATTTACTTCTGTTTTGAAAACGGTCTCCCCCGCTAATGCTCTTTCACTGTGGCACGACGTTTATTCTTCTCGGGTCGGACCAAACCAATGATTTGAAAGCATGGTCTCCGGCAAATTTCAGCGCATCCACCCATGCCCCCATAGTATCCGGAATGTCCTGGAGATAATGCTTTCCCTGTGGCGTATAGTAGGGTCCTCGAATTTGGGTAATGCCGAGAGTGCGTGGTTTGTCAGGACGCTTGTTAAGGTTTAAAAAGGAAAACGCCCTTTCGTCATTCTCTTCAGAAGAGTGTTCCATCATAGATACCTCCCGTTGGGACAGAAATCGGATCATAAAATACGGGCCAGAGGACGTACGACCTCTTCTACACGGATTGCATCCAAGTCACCCACGGCATCGATGATGTCCATGCAAAGCGAGGCGTCGATTCGCCCATTGCCGAGGTGCATGAATTTTCCGACCACGTCATCCCAGTTCATGGGGTTGGTGTAAAAGCCTTTGTAATCTTTTCTTTCGTTCACATGGACGGCGCCGTTGCGAAGTTTCACCGAAACGAGACACGGGACTTGGGCAGGGAAGCGTTCGGAATAGGTGGCATTGGGACGCACCTCTATCCTCCTAAGCAGGTCCTTTCCGGCTTTTTGGGCATACTCTGATGCGGCCAAGACCGCCGCAAGATTATCGCTGGGATGGCAGGTCTCATTCTTGGCAAGGTAACTGTCATTAAAGTCCAGGTAGCGCACGAGCGCCCCATTGTAGAGAGCCGCGCGGTCGGGCGAAGTGCGTCCGCCCCCTATCAGGCTGCACTGGGGATTGCCCCCAAAATCATCCGTCTGTTTCTTGAGAAGCCTGACGGGTGGACCGTCCATCGCCCCTATGGCGCAACCCAGACTGTCAAGAACCCTGATTTTCAGCTGCATTCTAGCCTCTGGTGAGAGATCATCATAAGAAGCCCTCAACACAAAGGAGGCGAGTTCTTCGCATATCGTCATCCCGGACTCCTGTCCATTTGCGGAAAGAAGCTTGTTTTATTGTTTCAAGGAGCGGTACTTCTTTTCCCCTGTGTGTTTATACGAACTCGGAGATCCGCATTACCGCGTCCGCCTTTTTAGGCTAGCTATGATGTTCCTGCACAGGCACATAAATCTATGAGGCAAATTGTGTATTTCGGAGCCGAAATTCCGGTATTCATCAAAAAATACAGTATCCACACTCGAAAAATAGGTAGTCCACCTTATTCACTTATGTTACACAATGGTCTAAAGCTCACAAAATCTCCATGACATCGATTGTGCGGTTGCTTCGCCCCAATACAGGCAGACTGGAGATTAATAAGCAATCCACGAGAGGAGGCGTGACAAGATGCCGGCGAAACAAAATTCGGCTGATGGACTTTCTCGCTGGTGGAGAGTCGGAGTTGCTGCCACCATGATGATCGGTTTTACGGTCTTGATCTGGGTCGCTGTTCGTGCCTACGAAGATGCTCCCCCCATTCCGGAGAAGATCACAAGTCTGTCAGGAGAACCCCTTCTGACCGCTCAAGATATCCTGGCAGGCCAGCAAGTTTTCCTTAAGTACGCCCTTATGGAAAACGGCACCATTTGGGGACACGGAGCTTATTTGGGGCCCGACTTTTCTGCCGAATACCTCCACACCCTCGGTATTGATGCCATGCGAAATGTGGCTCAAAACCGCTATGGCCGGGATCTGGATGCGTTAACGGAAGCGGAGCGGGATGCCGTATCCAGTGAGGTCTCACAACTGCTGAAACAGAATCGCTATGATCCTGCAAGCAGGTCTCTCATCTTCACAGATGTCGAAATATCATCTTACCAAAGCCAAATAAAGAAATGGGCCGACTACTTTTCCCGACCGGCCGGGAACGGTGGCTTGCGGGCAAATTACATCTCTAACCCCAAAGAGCTTCAGCAGTTAACGGCCTTTTTTGCATGGACCGCCTGGGCTTCCATCGCCAACCGCCCCAACAAAGCACACTCCTACACCAACAATTTCCCCTATGACCCGATGGTCGGCAATACGCCAAGCGCGGATACCGTTTTATGGAGTGCCCTGAGTCTGATTACCCTTCTGGTTGGAACGGCTCTCGTTCTGTTTGCCTTTGGCAGGTTCGACTATCTTGGCTGGAGAGGCACAGGCGCCCATATCCATCCGAAGATGCTCCCCGGTCTTGCTACTGAAAGCCAGAGGGCGACAATCAAGTACTTTGTCATAGCGGCGCTGCTTTTTTTGGTCCAGGTGCTCGTGGGAGGAGCAACTGCCCACTCCCGTGCTGAGCCAGGAAGCTTCTACGGGTTCAATCTGTCCGCGGTGTTTCCGAGCAACATTCTGCGGACCTGGCATCTGCAACTGGCGATCTTCTGGATAGCAACCGCCTATGTCGCTGGGGGGCTTTTGCTCGCTTCCTCATTGGGAGAAAAAGAGCCGAGAGGCCAGGCCAAGGGAGTCAATGTCTTGTTCTTGTCCTTCCTCGTTCTCGTCGGTGGCAGTCTCCTCGGAGAAATTCTTGGCATAGACCAACTCCTCGGAAATCTCTGGTTCTGGTTCGGCCACCAAGGGTGGGAGTATCTCGACCTGGGGCGTGCCTGGCAGGTTTTACTTGCAGTCGGACTGGTGCTATGGACAATCTTGATCTATAGAGCTGTTGCGCCGGCACTGAAAAAATCGGAGCATCGCGAGATCTCCCTTCTTTTTTTATTCGCAGCTTCGGCAATTCCTCTCTTTTACCTTCCAGCCTTCTTTTTCGGAAGCACCACCCAGTTTTCTCTTGTGGACAACTGGCGATTTTGGATCATCCATTTATGGGTCGAGGGTTTCTTTGAACTTTTCGTGACGGTGATGGTGGCGGTTACGTTTTACAGGCTTGGCATGGTTTCTCACGTAACCGCGATTCGCGTTATCTATTTGGATGCGATACTCTTTCTGGGCAGCGGCATCATCGGTACCGGGCATCATTGGTACTGGACAGGACAGTCCACCTTTAACATGTCTCTTTCTGCCCTGTTCTCAGCGATGGAGGTCGTTCCCCTGACCCTTCTCACTTTGGATGCCTGGGATTTTGTCAAGTTGACCAAGAGCAGATGCGATGTTTGCGGTGAAGTGATAGATGTCCCGCATAAATGGACATTCTATTTCTTAATGGCTGTGGGCTTTTGGAACTTCGTTGGGGCGGCGATTTTTGGATTTCTGATTAACTTGCCCATCGTGAGTTACTTTGAAGTCGGGACACTATTGACGCCGAATCATGGGCACGCCGCCCTCATGGGCGCCTTTGGAATGGAGGCCGTTGCTCTTATGGTTTTCGCATCTCGTCAAGTCTTGACCGATGCTCAGTGGGTCCGTCCTCAGAAGTACATCAAGATTTCCTTTTTTGGCTTAAACATCGGTTTGGCTCTGATGGTTTTGGGAAGTTTATTTCCAGAGGGAGTTTTGCAATTTCGCGACGTGCTGAAGCATGGATACTGGCATGCTCGGGGGCTTGAGTTCTTGAATCAAAATCTTGTCCGGTTCATCGAATGGTGCCGCCTTCCCGGGGATCTGGTATTTATTGTGCTCGGTGTTGTGCCCCTGGTGATTGCGATGGGACTTACCTATTTGAAAGCAAATCCATGGAGTCGTAGCAAAGAACAGCCAGCCCTAGCGATTAGTCCCTAAGTACATCGGTTCATAAATTCGGTTACGCATCTTGACACAAGGGATCTGTGATGGGGTCATGGGGGTCTCTTTCAAAATGAGGAAACGAAGAGAGACCGGGAAAGACTCCGCAAGGTGAGGGCAGCGAAGGCGGGCGGCGCGGCTGCATCAG
>JAHECH010000663.1 GCA_024641835.1 Deltaproteobacteria bacterium | reverse complement strand
TGCCTGTCCCTGCTGCCGCGGACCCGGCAGCACCCGCACCTGTTGCGGGTTGATCAGCAGCCGCCACCGTCGGGGCCTGGGCAAAAGCGCTGGTTGAAACAAAGGCAGTCATCATCATCACTACGAGACATGCCGTTCCTAGTCTCTTGAACACTCTTACGGTCGCCACGATATTTCTCCTCTCCGCTGAAGCATCAGCGGATTCTATCTGTTTCCCTAGATCAACTTAAGAACGAAACGCAAACCTTCCAGGTTTGATGCGTCCGTAACAAGTCGTCACTCCGGTGAAACACGGAGTCCAACAGGTTTGTAGCTATATGAAAACACTGGATTCCGGCTTTCGCCGGAATGACCAAAAACCGCCATTTCTGACTTTTTGTGATGGCATCAGGTTTGGCAGCCATGCAAACCTTTAAACTTATAATTCTCCTCAACACCCTTTGTCAACTAAATCTTGAAGGCCGATATGATGGTTAGCGAGCTACCGGATAATTTTAGTGGTGAGCGGTCGGCGTAATCTCACCCGAACCACTGGCGTTAGCAGCACCCACGGCAATGGCTCCTGCAACCGCGGCCGCAGCGATAATGCCCACAATCATGGGCGTGCTGAGCCCCATTGCGCCACCAGTGCCTGCCGCACCGGCCGCAGCAGCCGTGCCTGTCCCTGCTGCCGCGGATCCGGCTGCACCCGGTCCTGCTGCAGGCGTCCCGGTGCCGGCCGACTGTTGAGAAAAAGCAGCCCGTGGGAAAAAGCAGCTCATGAACATCACCAAGAGACAGAGGATTCCTATTTTATTCAAGACCTTGACTTTGGCCATCTCAAACCTCCTCTATCCAGGGAAAACCCAAAACCTTAAAGTTAAAAAGGTTGAAAGGAAAAATCGGTTTCGGATTAGCGTCTGACCTTCTGAGGTTCTGAATTCCCGGAAAAGGTTGCTGTTGAAAAGGGGCTTAGAAACGGAAGAAATTTACTGTCTTAATTGATTTAACTTTGAGTTGAACGATCCCGGCATCAGATCGCCTGCCAGGTCATAAAGCGTTTGCCAGTGACGGATTCTTGCGGCCACGTCCCTGGACCATGGCGCAATAGCGTACGTGTACTTCTGGGGGGAGTCTTTTGTCAAGAAAATTCTGAAGGGGAGAGTGATGAACACACCTTTCTCGTTATACCCCTTATTGTAATCGGTCAGATCCCTCGTGTCCGTAAAGCTGTACCAGCCGCCTATGGTGACGCCCGTATCGTATTCCCTGCTCACGGTAAACAGCCAGCCCACATCACCTGCCAGGAATCTTCCGTACTGGGCAAGGAACGTTATGCCGAGCGGAGTGAAATGATAATAGGCATTGGCGAGCATGTCGTAAACGTCAAAGTCAAGAATGCCGAAACTCGATCCCGGTTCTCGTTTCCTGGCCCAATCCCCCTGAAAGCCAAGGGCGAGATTACCGTCCCCGAAGAACCTGAGCACTTCTCCGCCCGCGCCGGCATACATGAATTCGAGGTAACCAAAGTTCAGGCGACCAAAGGTCCTATCCGATAGCCGGACAATCTGGTCGATGAGGAGCCTGTCAAATTCCATTTCATTACCCAGGTATTTCCATGAATCACTCCTCACCGCGTTCGCGACAGGAATGTTGCTCGAACTGATATCGGAATAAAAGGGTATTTCCATCCACGAATCCAATTGGGCGCCCTTCCAGAGATTAAGGGTCGCCCATGGCTGTGCACCGACCCGATACTTGAAGAAACCTGAAGGATCATTGAGGTAGGGAGTAAATTCGGGTTTGATTCCCCAACCATACAGGAGCTTTGCATTATCGGACTGAATGGCTTCGATCCGGTCTTCCTGCTGCGGTTCGCCCGCAATCTGCACGTCAACAAGTTTTTCGAAGACATCTTCAGGCATCTCTTCGGCCAGGTATTTCTCCAGGTGGTCGGGTGCGACAGAGACCTTAAGAATGGGGATATTTCTTCTTTTGATCACAGCCCGGAGTTTTTTTGTATCAGAAGGAGAGTGCAGGAGAAGGATTCGGAGGACTCTTCCGGCTGCCTTTTGATCATGGAGATATATGGGGTTTTCAAATTCCGCCGTGAGATTTTCACCGTCCGTGTAGACGGAGACTTCCGTGAACCCCGCCTTGTGGATCGCTTCATGGATCTCTGAAACCATTTCTTTCAAATCCCGTTTCTCGAAGGGCCTTCTGTCAACGTCAACGAGAGGGGGAGGGTTAGGTCTCTGGGGAAGGATCGGTTTGCCGATGTCGCCCTGAAAATAAACCATCATGCCGATGTCCTGTCCCCGCTGGTAGGAGAGATCCAGGTGGATACCGGGATAGGGCTTGAATCTCAAGCCGAAATTGACACGGGAATCGGCGCCCTCAGGAACACCCCTGGCCGAGGGCTTATCCTCTTCATACTTGATAGGATTGTATTCAGCCATCAGGCTGAGCTTCGGATGGAGCGAAAGCTCAATTCCGCCAAATAAGCCCTTCAGGCGCCTGGTCCCATAACCGAGGGTAAAGTCAAAGGGAAAGATTTGCCTGTTGACGGCAACGTACTGAGCTTCAAAAAGCTGGGTGCCGTAAAAATCATTCAAGCCGAGGGCGATGGCCGGAAGCCACCTGGACTCAGGGAGAACCTGGTATTTGACGTCAAAAGCTTTGTCCTTGTTTGCGCCATAAGCCGGGCCCAACGATGAAGGGATATTGGTGATCTCAGTGACACGGCCGCTCAACTCGAGGCCCGGGAAAATGCCCATGCCGCCGGCAAACCAGCGGAAAGGAAGCGCCTGGCCGACACCGAAGCGGACCGTCCCGTCCTGGAGAACACGCGCTGTCGGGATCTCCATGAGGCCCGTGCCGCCCCAATTGGCTTCGTTGTCAAAGGGGTCATCGCGGGAAAAGGCGCGAGGGCAATAGGCGATGGTTAAAAGCAGGAGAAGAAACGTCGTGAGGGACAGCTTACGAAAGACTTTCGCCGAGGATTTCAGTGAGGCCAGACTTGAGGAGGTCTTTAGAATCTGGGAAGTCAAAAGTGCTATCCTTGACAGGAGGCTTCTGGGAGGCTGCTGAAACGGCCTCTGTTGACACACCACGTTCGGCGCTGGTAAAAGAGGACTCACACCCCTGAGACCCTCGTGTGCTCAAGAGGTGATGCAAAAGAGCAAACATGCGTTTAGCAGACGCTTTGATTAAAGTCAACTATGCTGCAGAGAAGGGAGCGCCCCGGAGGGGCTTGAGGACCGGCGCTAACGCG
>JAHECH010000662.1 GCA_024641835.1 Deltaproteobacteria bacterium | reverse complement strand
CCAAGAAACGGGTTTCACCATCAGGCCAGATTCTGACAAGAGTGCTAAGAAACAGACGGATCTTTATTTTGATGACGACTCATTGACACTGCATTCAATCGGAGCTTCCTTTCGGCTTAGAGAAAAAAAGGGTACTCTCAGGGTAACCTTGAAAAAAAGACTCCCGTCCATGAAGCTTTACTCTGAAAGAGGTCTCTATGAACGTATTGAGGAAGAGATTGTCATTACTGGTCCCCAAAAGAAAGCCCTATTGGCGGGAGAACCCATCAATGTCCTACCCTACCGTTTGCTCGCCTACGTAGCACCCTACTGCGGAAAACTCCAAGCAAAAGTGACTGTGACCAACAACAGGAAGACGCTGATCCTGGAAGACGCGGATCACCGCCCGGCTGAACTGTGCCTTGATCAGGTGACTTACGATATTGCTGGTATTAAGAATGGCCCCTATTTTGAAGTTGAGATAGAGAGCAAAGGGGCAAACAGAGAAAAGATTGAAGAATTGGCGTACTACCTTGAGGAGAATCTCGGACTCATCCCTTCCCGACAATCCAAGTATGAGCGGGGGATCTCATTACTCAAGATTGCTGGTATCCCAAAAGAGAAGAAGATTGTCATCATCGATACGGACTGCGGCGTGGATGATGCTTTGGCCCTCATTCTAGCCTTAAAATCACCGGAATTGGAGGTAAAAGCTATTACCACTGTCTCTGGGAATGTGCATGTGGATAAGGTTATTCCAAATGTTTTCAAAGTATTCGATGCACTGAAGCTGAATGAGCACCCCTTGGTTGCCAGGGGCGCTGAGCAGCCGCTCAAAATTGTACGCAAAGAAGCCGAATCTGTCCATGGCGTGGATGGTCTTGGGGATGCCATAGCAAATCCCTCACACATGCCTATTGATCCTCGGCCTGCTTGGAAGGTGATTTGTGATCTGGCCCGCCAGAATTCGAAACAAATCACCCTGATAACTATCGGCCCCCTGACAAACCTGGCGCGGGCCATTCAGAATGATCCTGAAGGTGTCCGATGTCTGAAAAAAGTGGTGACAATGGGTGGAGTGTTCTTCGAAGTTGGCAATGTGGGGCCTGATGCAGAGTTCAACGTGGCGGCAGATCCTGATGCCGCTTATGAAGTGGTAAAGTTTTGCAGGGATTCATGCCTGAAAACACCGGTCGATCGAGAAGGAAAAGAAGTCATTCTCCCCCCGGACCCGAAGAAGGAGGACTATGAAAAGACCATAGATTATCGGAAGCATGATCCCAATGACCCCAACATGGTCCCATTGACTTTTGTCGGTCTGGATGTCACGCACAAGGTCCTCTTACGCCGCGCAGCAATGGATCGGGCCGTCAAGGCCCATCCGAGGAATAACCTTCTCAAGTTCGTCCAAGATATTTCCAAAAAATACATGGACTTCTATTATGATAATGAGTGGCTCCCTGGCTGCTATCTCCATGATCCCCTTGCAGTGGCCTTTGCCATCAATCCAGCCTTTCTGGAGATAGAGGAACGTATCATACACGTAGAGACCGAGACCGTGGGGAATTTCACAGGGGGCGTTATCTTCCCGGATGATCGTCCAACTCGAAACCCTGCCTGGCGAAACCCTGCCGAAGAAGTCATCGGCATCGCTCGCCGGGCGGAGAGAGAGGCGTTTGAAGAGTTTTTTCTCATGCGTCTTATAGAGAAGTAGTGGTCATGCTTTGTCGATGGCCACATGGCTTTTGGCAGCAGGGGAGAGGGGCGACAGGGTTGCCTCGGAAAATGCGCAGATCATGATCCACCAGGGCCGGACCCTGATGGGCGGAAGTTACTCGGATCTCAAAATCAATATGGAGGAGTTCGAAAGGACCCAGATGAGAATGGTCAGGGTCCTCTGCCGCCACACCGGTAGAGATAAAGAGACCATCGCAAAGGCTATCGAACGAGACTACTGGATGAACCCTCATGAAGCTCTTGAATTTGGTATCGTGGATAGAGTAGTCGAGGGGAAGGATCTATAGCCGAGGCTTTTGCCCTTCAGTTAAGGCAACGGCAAAAACAGCAATTCGGCGATCTTTTTTACGAACTCCAAACGGATCTCTGGTTTCTCAAGAACCAGCCATTTGACTTCTGTGCCGATTTCCGGTGTCTTTAGCGGCCCCTTTCTCGCCAATTTATGGGCACAGAGGATGATCCGTCCACGACTCTCGCCGCGGCCCGTGTCTATCCGGATTGTGGCAGTCTCCCATGTTGCTCCATTGACTCTTAGATCGTTCAAAAGCACCCATGCTGCCAATGGGTCATGTAGGTAGCAGAACTTGTGGAGTTTTTTAACACCGAGCGAACCGCCAAGCTGAGACTTCACATACTCATATTCGTCGAATTCTTGGATGCCGAAGCTTTCGGCATCATCCGGCCGCTTGCAGTGGAAGGCGTGGAACTCGCCGTACTGTTGGAGCGCATAGAACAGGAATCTTGCTGTATTTGTAGGCTCCTCCGGACTGGTTTTCTGGCTCGTAAGCGGAATGGCCACGGTTTCCGTCGCATCGAGTGGAACGAAGTGTATTTCCGGCACAGAGGAACTATTTGCGGTCTTGGTCGCTTCAGGCTTACGCCTTGCCTCTCGCAGAAAGTCGAGCACTATCTGGGCAGCAACAGGATCAAAAAATGTATTGAACTCGGCCGAAGGCGTAATGTTGCCCTGAGATCCGAAGCACCCTCCCATGACAACGAGCCGCTGACATCCTTCCCAGAACCGAAATCTCTGACCCTCAGTCATCAGATTCAGTGCGGTGGCAAGGTTGGTCAGGGGGCCAGTGCATAGCAAGTCGAAGGAGTTGCCTTTTGTCGGAACGGACAATTCAAGCAAACGTCCAACGGCGCTCTTCGATTCCTGCTTACATGGCACAATCGCTTCACCGGGTTCACCCCCTAGTAAGTTGTTCGGGGCATCTCCAAGCCCATCGCGGCCATGCACGCTTGCGGCCGAGGGGATGTCTCCCATCAGGCCGCGTGCGCATCCCGGATAAACTTTTATCCCATCAGACAATCCATCTAACTTCAACAGACTGACGATTCGGCAGGCATTCGCAGTTGTCTGTTCGACCGAAACATTCCCTGCCACTGTGAGAAGATCCACACTTTTGTATACCTTGCTGGCCGCTACAAGCGCAATCGCCAAGGCGTCGTCGCATCCGGGATCGCAATCAAAGATTAGTTGTCGACTTTGGCCGCCTTCATTCATGTGAAGCGTTCCTTGTCTCTAGGAGAACCACTTCCTCCCCCTTCGG
>JAHECH010000661.1 GCA_024641835.1 Deltaproteobacteria bacterium | reverse complement strand
CCTTAGCAAGGCCGAAGCCGACCACGATCAGCTTCCCGGTGAAGCTCAGGAGGTTCAATGCAATCTCCTGTCCAGCCTTTGCGCCCGTGACCTCAAAGGTTTTCCATCCTGTAACAGGCAGACCCTTGTCTTTGCAGAGTCCTCTGAACTCCTTAGAGACCGCGGCTGCATCTTTGTCCGTAGAGTTGATCACAAAGTCAGCCCCAAACTTGAGCGCCCTGTTGAGTTTTTCCTGATTCCTCGCAATGCCCACAACCGTCTTTGCGCCCAGAGCCTTTGCAGTCTGCCCCACGTACTGCCCCACACCACCGGTGATGCCCACCACTGCCACGTTGTCTCCAGGCTGCAGGTCAGCTCTTTTGGCTGCCTGATAAGGAGTGGTGGCAGCGTCGGCGACAACCGCCAGGTAGGGGAGCGGGATGTTGCCCCTATTTTTTACCTCACAAAGGTCGATGCTCGTTACGGGGATGTGGCTCGAAAAACCACCATAAATCCCAAGGCTGTTCCCCGGCATCTTCTGATCCAGGCACCTATTGCCTCTTCCCGTCTTGCAGAGGATGCACTTGCGGCAAGGCATCACCGCAGGAACCACTACTTCCTTCCCAATCCAAGCTTGATCTCCGGCCACAACCGTTCCCGAGATCTCATGTCCCAAAGTGAGAGGCGGCTTGGACACGGTGGGCACGCCATCATAGAAGTACCCCAGATCGGTATGGCACACGCCACACCCTGCCACTTCCACCAGAACCTCTCCGGGCTGAAGCGCGGGCACCGGAATTTCGTTTTTGTCAAGCTTTCCCGGTATCGGCTGCTTGGTTTCTTTGTTGAAGGAAGTCGGTTGAACCATCTGCCAAGTCCTGATCTTATCTGGTACTGCTCCCATATCAGCCCTCCTTCTTTATTTAGGTTGAGATTGCTATTTCAGGTTCTTATCCTCTCCTATATCATCCCATAACCGCCGTCCACACAGAGGAGTTGACCTGTGATGTAATTCGCCTCATCCGAAGCCAGGAAAACAAAGGCGGGGGTCACATCCTCTGGTCCAGCAAATCGCTTAAGAAGTATTCTATTCATGTAAACCTCTTTCAGCTTCTGGTCGGTGGTGATTTTCTCGGTCATGTCTGTGGTCACAATACCGAGGCATATGACGTTCGCGCAGATATTGTTCCGAGCCAGTTCCCGGGCCATAGACTTGGTCATACTGATGACTCCACCTTTGGCAGCACTGTAATTCATTTGACCTACGGTACCGACAACGCCAGCCACCGAGGTGATGTTGATGATCTTCCCCCTGTTCTTCGCGATCATATGCGGAGCAGCCGCCTGGGTGCACAGGAATGCTCCCTTGAGGTGAATATCCACCACCTCATCCCACTGTTGTTCGGTCATTTTCGTCATCATCGCCGGACGGGTGAAGCCTGCGTTATTCACCAGAATGTCAATGGCGCCGAACTGGTCAACGGTCGCCTTCACGAGGCTTTCGGCTGCTGCTTTGTTTGCCACATCCGCCTTCATGGCTTTTGCCTGGCCACCCATTTTTTGAATCGCCTCTACAACCTCCACAGCGGCCTTCTCATTCGAGGTGAAGTTGACCATCACCTTTGCCCCCTCCCTGGCATAGGCAAGAGCGATGGATCGCCCTATGCCCCGGCTGCTCCCTGTCACCAGAGCAATTTTGTCTTTAAGTCTCATGAGTTACCCCTTCTTTTCTCTGAATGAGATCGATCTAAACCAGACGGTTACACGATCCATGGTGTAATTACAATATAGTTACATTATAGTTATTGTAGGCAATGTAAGAAAAGCCTTATGACATGTCAACAAAAATTTGAATGATTAGGCCCACCGCCAGAGAACCGTCTCCCTTTTGCTTGCCTCTGTAATTCACAGGATGGAAATGGGTTGAACAAAGGGGATTTTTCGTTAATATAGAATGGGTTTTTTACGGCATTGGTCTCCTGAGTGGCGGATAAACATCACTCGTTTGTTTCATAGCACCGTCGGTCAAGCTCGACAGCTCTATGAGGCAGCCCAATCAGGATGTCATCCCCTTGACTTCAGCTTTATGCATTGCTTTGAGCAAATGAAAAAGTTCCTCTATTTCTCAGTGGTCTTCACATGGCTGCTCTGCTCCTGCGGGACAGACAAATTTTCCGTCAGGCCTCCCCAGCCATCATCTCGCTCCTGGACAGTCGTCCTGCCTTCATCGGAAAAAGGAAAATTCCCCGAGTACTATGAAGTGAACGGCGATCGCTATTATCCCCTCCCTGATGCCGAGGGATTTGTTCAGTTTGGTAAAGCTTCTTGGTATGGACCGAAGTTTCACGGAAGGCCAACATCGAGCGGCCAGATCTTTGATATGTACCAGAAAACAGCGGCTCATAAGACTCTTCCCCTCTTGACAGTTGTCAAAGTCACCAACCTTTCAAATCAGAAGTGGGTCATCGTGCCCATCAATGACCGTGGCCCCTTTGTAAAGGGGAGGGAAATTGATCTTTCTTACGCTGCGGCTGCGGAGATTGATCTTATTGGGGTTGGCGTCGCAGATGTACAGGTCATTGCTCTGGGCAAGGAAGTGGGAAAGACAGAAGGAGGAGAAAAACCAGGTCCCGTGGTGGAGGTCAGGGATTTTCAAACAGGGGAATTCACAGTTCAGGTGGGGGCATTCCAGAATAAAGAGAACGCTCTCCGCCTCGCTGAGCGAATGAAACGATACCACGAGTATGTGAATGTTGCCGACTACAGGGATGGGGATGACAGGCTCTGGCACAGGGTTACCGTATCCAAATCACGAACACTGGACCAGGCGACGGATATACTTAAAAGACTGGGAAAAATGGGATTCCTGAACGCCTTTGTCGTGAGCCTTTAACTGCGATTGATTCTCTTCCTCAGAACTCCTGAGGCCTTGAAAACCACAACCCTTCTTGCCCTGAGCTGGAGCTGTTCCGATGTTTGAGGATTCCTCCCCCGACGCGCCGCCTTGTTCTTGACGACGAACTTGCCAAAGCCGCTCACGAGGAGGTTCTCGCCGCTCTGCAGGGTCTGTTTCATGATATCGAATAGTCGCTCAACGACATTTCGAGATTGAACTTTGCTCAACCCCACATTATCGTAGATGCCATCAATCAACTTTTCTTTTGTCAGGGCCATCGTCATCCTCACCTGTATCTAAGATCGGCTCCCCGGCCGTCTAACGGGCTTAGAACTCCGTGAAGCATGGTGTAGTGCACCCACCTCCTAATATCCGAATTTCCCCTTGAGTTTTTTGC
>JAHECH010000660.1 GCA_024641835.1 Deltaproteobacteria bacterium | reverse complement strand
GCCAAGACCCTTGGCTGATCAACCGTCTGGACAAATAGACGGGGTGACAAGATTCCGGCAGCCACCTTCACCCCTTCCCTGGCATCCTCCACCGGCTTCCCCATCCAACCATCCGCCCCAGCGCAATGAACAGGGGGCCAGATGACTCCAAGCCATCTTTTTTAGCAAAGGCGAGGTACAGCCTGCCAGCAGGGAGCAAGTCAGAAGGTAGCCGCCCAACAGTCGTGCCTGTCTCGACCAACCGTATCTCGCCTGCTGGCCTTTGTCCGGAGGAGCTGCCAGCAACCACCTGAAGCAATTACTCCCAGGACCACCCGCATCAAGAGGCATGACCGACGCGAGCATTTGGAGGCCCTGTTTCATAACCGGCCAGCCGGTGAGCTAGTCACCTACGAGGAGCTGCTCGCTCTCTTCTCTGATGTCCAGAGCCCCTGGAATGCCCTCTGGATGGCAATTTCGCGATATAACAGGCAGCTTGCGGGGGCAAAGATTATCTTGGTCAAAGGCCAGGGTTACATACTGGTTGAGGACGAATAATGGGGATCTGTTGTCAGGGGCTTTAGTTACGGGTGATTTGACTTGTGGATTCTGGCCCTCTTTTAGAGGCTGTCCTGATTGTCGCCAAAGTGCCCCTTTGGCCCACAAACGTACGAACTGCAAGTCCCAAAATTCGATGATCTTTTGGGCTGATTCTATGGTATACTTAGGACAATGAGGGCTTTCAATCTTGACTTTCTCCACGCTCCTCCCTCAAGTCCTCTTGTAAGTACAGCTTGTCAGATTTTCGTCCTTGTCAGTCTCTGAATGGTCCGTTTAGTCAATGCTCTACCGTAATATGTGAGCCAGGTCGACTTCGCTTTGCAGCCCTGTCGGCTTGTGAAATGCTCACTTTATTCTTCGGTAGCGCCTTTTCGGCGTTATGCACTCAAGTCATTTCCTCATAATACCCTGCTAGGGGTATTTAGGCAGAATATTTTCAGTATAAATACCCAATTCAGGATGATAGGCCGAAGAGATATGGACGGAAGGTATTCGGGATACTAATTGTTGGGCGGCTGGAGGACTAAGTTGCAAAGGAGATGAGCAATGGCAATATGAGGATTATCAGAAATATCTAAAAGGCAGAAGGGTATCGTTGAGAAGATTGATGCCAGAAGTGGTCAAAGTGAGTTTTGGCAAAGGAGGTACTTGCATGAGTTTAGAAAAGATTGACCGTTGCCTGGACCTCCAGGGAAAAGTGTGCCCCTATCCAACGCTCGAACCGCGTTTGGCTCTCAATGAAATGGCTGCGGGCGAGGTGCTTGAGGTCATCACCGACTATTATCCAGCGCGGCAGACGATTCCACAACTAATGCGAGAACTTGGATATTCGTATGAACTCGTTGATGGGGATAAACCTGTTTTCCGGTTTCTTATTCGGAAAACTTAGCGGTATGGAAAGGAGGGTAAGATTGGAAAAATTCTAAAACAACGATGTTTAATAACTCACCTAAGGGAAAAGCAGACATAAAGAAAGGCAATCAAGAAAGGAGTTAAAAATGGCAAAGATTCTGGCAGTTGCTACCCACGCGACCGATGATCCGACCAAGTGTACCTTAGCCTTCGTTACTGCTGTGGGCGCTCTGGGGGCTGGCAAAGAGGTGGGTATCGCCTTGCTTGGTGAGGGGGTGTATTTGGTAAAAGAGGCGGTGGCTAAGAGTGTTCATGGGGTCGGCTTTCCGCCCCTTCCTGAGTTAATCGAGAAGGTGGTCAAGGGGAACGTTCCGGTGTATGTTTGAGGGGCTTGCTCTGTTGCCCGTGGGGTGACTGAAGAAGACCTCAAGACGTTGAACGCCTCGTTCATTGGCCCGGATGGGTTTGCCAATTTGGTTTCGGAGTCGAGTGTGGTTAGTTTCTGATAGAGGGAAAACAGGCGATGAGGAGGCAAAGTTCCTCCTCATCGCTTTGTGTATGAAACGCCGCCCAACAAATCGTCAGACTGTTTAAAGACGTATGGCGGTGTCGGTTGTGCAATCAGAGGTGGTTTCAATCCATAGCCGCCCAACAACCGCTTGCAGCCGACGCCACGAGCTCGATTTTATGTGAAGGAGTCCTATGCACTTTGGGGGCGTCCTTTAGTTAAGGTTTCGTGGGCGCGGCTGAAGCGGAAGGCGTTCTGCGGACGCCGGTTGACACTCCTTCGTGAAGCGTGTCACGTTTGGCTCTATTGCGACTCGGAGGCAATGACAGTGCTGAAGCTCAGGTATCTCTTCAACAACGCGGACCTCGCCGAGATGTTGCTGCAGAACTGGGAGCACGATCAACCTTCCTCGCAGTTGTTCAGCTTCTTCCGGATATCCTCAAATGCCACGTATCCGTTTCGACGCGCAGGACAGACGTGCTTCTTGAGATTCTGCCCAACTCCAGAGAAGCCACCGGAAGCAGTTGTTGCCGAACTCGACTTCATCCGCTACTTGCGCAGCAACGGATACAACGCACCAGAGACAATACCGTCGAAATCCGGCAGCGAGTTGCTCCAAAAGGAAACGCCTTGGGGAAACTACCTGGCAACTGCATTCAAGAGTTCGGGCGACAAACCATTAAACGAAGTCGATCTCCAGGATGAAGTGGTTTTTGCTTTCGGGAAGGCTCTCGGAGCACTGCACCGGTTATCCCGCCGATACGGTGATCCGAAGGTACGTCGATGGTCTCACCTCGACGCATTGAACTGGATTGCAGTGACGCTCAAGGACGCCTCTGGCCAAGAACTGCCACTCACCGAACTGACCCTCTTGAGGCAGTACTTTTCCTCAATCCCGAAGGATCCAAGTACCTACGGTCTTGTCCACTACGATTTCGAACTTGACAACGTGTTCTTTGAACCCGTGACTGCATCCTGCAGTGCGATCGACTTCGACGATGCCATGTACCACTGGTACATCATGGACATAGAGCAGACCCTGGATAGTCTCACGGACCACACAACCGAAGCTGATTTCCAACATAAGAAGACTGTCTTCCTCAACGGATACTGCGGCGAGTTCCCACTTCAAGACAACATGCTGCACAGACTGCCGACCTTTCGACGATTTGCTAACCTGTACAGCTACACCCGGATTTTGAGATCCGTTCAGGAAACCTGGGAGAATGAGCCAGAATGGATGCAAGGGTTAAGGAACAAGCTTTCGGCTGCTCTCAGGAGCAGATCCGCGCTGTTCGGGACACCCATCGAGGCATGAGCTCTCTCACCCTCTGCGCCGCAGAACATGTGGTTGAAGCTGACGCGGCGGGTTAGC
>JAHECH010000659.1 GCA_024641835.1 Deltaproteobacteria bacterium | reverse complement strand
CTGAACAGACTGAATATGAATCTTGACCCTTTCTAAGATTGACTATTTTCCCATCACGAGTCTGCCAAGATTCATATTCAGTCTGTTCAGCCTTAGATTGAGCACCTATCTTCGCCGCCCCTATCCTCCCGGCAGCACCAATTCTGGCCACCGTCTGAGCACTTTCAGCCTTCATCTTCTCCAGTTTCTCTTGTGCACTCATCCCAAGCTGGTCCATCATCATCAATCGATCCTGAAGGCTTTTTAATTGAGTAGCCAACTTTTGTTGTTCTTCAGGTTTCATCTTCGGATTTTGCATCTGTTGTTTCATGGCATCGATTTTTGGCTTGAGGAAATTTATCTCCATCTGTGCGGCACCATGAAGGAGTTGAGCATTACCATCTATCGACTTCATTGCAGGATCTTTATATTTTGCTTTCATGAGAACATTGCCAGATGGACCAAGGGTTCCATATCCTTCTTGCATTATTTGATCAGTAATTATCTTTGTCGTTTCTGGACTGAATCCCGATGCCTCCATAAAATTATTGACATTGATAAGGCGCTCACCTCTCTTTTGCTCTTCTTGACGCTGCTGTTCTTCGTGCTTCGCTTGGTTCAGAGAGAGTTCATTCATCTGCTCTTCCTGTCCCATCAGCTTTTCTCTTTGTTCCGAGTAAGCCGCTTCCCTTTGTTGTCCCCTGTAGGCCATTATGTCTTGGAAAGCCTCTGACGCTCCCCCATAGGCTGAAATAGGCATTTGAATTACCTCCGTATTCCTTTTTTTTATTTACTTCACGAATGCCAAAGGCATTTATAATAAACGTCACGTAATCTAAATGGATAAAACAAATAATTACCACTTGTAGTTAATTACCCTTAGTTTTTACCCCTTGTGCGCGTTACGACAATATGTAAATTGGACCAACCGGAGTCCCACAATCGGCTCCTACCCCTCCCCCTCGGCTCAACCACCGGTCGACTCTCACGCCCCAACGCCCCCCTTCCTCTCTTCAATGAAGCTGTCCAAGTCGAGCCGGTCCAGCCATCTCTTGCGCCTGTCCTTCTTGCCCTGCCCCGGATCTGCCCCCAGCCGGATTACAGGGAATGAACCCAGCGCAATCAGGTCTTCGAGTATGTCGGCACTACAGGAGAGATATCGCTACGCGCCTTCTAAAGATAAAAGGCGTACCGGATATGGAGTCCAGTCATCCCTGACTAAGTTTTTGGTTTCTTTGGTCATTTTGGACGGTGTAACCAAGTTTTTGGTGACACTAAGCTCATTGTTTGATCAATCCACAAGTAATTTCATAATGCTTTAACCGCTTTAAACTTAACCTCATGTGAGTGAGACCAGCAAATATATATTCAGCCTATTCGACACATTTTTGCTTTACCAAGATAATTCACGTATATTTCGAGATAATTAATTGAACCTAACATCACTTTGACTTATTAGAGATTAGCACTCTACTTAATGACCGCTTTAAACTGCCTGTAGCTGATTTCCACCCTTGAGAGACATATTTGACCAAGTTTTTCGGAAACCATTTAGCTACTGAAAGTCTTTCCATAAAGAGCGCCTTGATATTTCGTTACAAAGCAGGAATGACATACCCCTTTCACTGTCCCGGTTTCATGGTCAACGATCATATGCCCTATCATGTCCTTGTTACCGCAGTCCTCGCAGGTGATAGTCCGATCAGGGTTGAGCTTCTTAAGGACTGCTTTCATGTATTCTTGCTGCTTCATTTTTGCCTATCCAGGAAAAGGCTTAAAAAAAATAGTGGACATCAAAAGTCCCTATTATATAGCCACATGTCCACAATCGATATGTCCCCGATATTGCAAGGGAATTTTGTGGACATTTCCCCTTTTCCGGACATGGGTACAATCTCCAATGTCCACAAATTGAAAGGCTTTAATTGAGTTAAATTGAGTTCATGTTTTTGGGTTGCGTCCATGTCTTCATCCCATCATTGACGTTCTGTATCCCTTAGCCTTCTGTCCCTCTGGTTGGTACTCAAAAATGGTCTTCATATCTAGGGCACGTTTGATGCCTCGCCGCGCTGTCTTTTCATTGCACTGCGTTCGTTCAATTAGCATTTCCACAAGGGTTTTTTGCTTATCCACGAAACCGCCGAATTCCTCGGTAAGAACTTTTAAAATCATGTTTGGCGAAACCAGACTCTCCTCGTCGTAGAACGAGCAGAGGAAGGTCTCCTGATCTCTCTCTACCACGAAGGGTTTGGGCTGCTTACCATCTCTGACCTTTGCAAATTCCAGCTTCCGAAGTGTGTTTTCTTCATGGGGTTTCCGCGTGAAGGTTATGACGGTATAAGCCCAATCCATAATTGAACTAGCGCCCCGGATCCTGTAGGAGTTCTCAACATACGCTTCCCCCGGTTTGCCGAAATGGTGAATCACGATACAAGCGGTACCCAGCTTGGCGTTAATGTCACTGAGCACGTCCAGGATCTCGCGCATTTCGATGTTGTCGTTTTCCTTTGAGGCATGGATGTTTGACAGACAGTCGTAAATGATCACTTCACAGCCGATAGCCTTCACCTTCTCCAGGAGTCGCGCCCGATCTCCCTTCAGGGAAAGATTGAATCGCTCATCCCGTTTACCGTATCGGATACGGTCTCCGATTGCCTCAACAGTCGTTCCGAGTGCTGCCAGCATCTTCGTGATTCTGAATTTCTCGGTGTGCTCGCTGTTCTCGAATTGAAAGATTGCCACTGACCGGGCCTTCGGGACCTTAAATCCCATCCAGTCCCAACCCATAGCAAGGTGGATAGCGAGCTCAAGGCGGAGTAAGCTCTTCCCTACCCCGGATTCACCCGCGATCAGGATGTGCGAGTTGTGAGGGAAGATGCCGGCTGAAATAATCGGAAGGTGGTCATCGTCTGGAAGCGAGCAAAGATCTTGTAAGCTGTAATAAGCCTTTGGAGGAGTCCAGATAGGAGCACTAAAGATTTCTTCTGTTAGCCGTGCTTTCGCCCGGGCCCCCTCGCGCTGAATGAAGTCGTAAACATCTCCATGCTCCGATAGGCCTGGCAGGTTGATTATCCGGATCTCCTTTGCTTTGCCATGCAAAAGGCCCGCGGCCGCCTCAGCGTGTTGTCGCCCTGGTTCATCATTGTGAGCAAGGATGAAAACCCTTTTGTCAGTGAGAACGTCCAAGATCTTGCATTCCTCTTGCTGCTTGGGGAGTTTCCCGGCTCCTCCAGGATTGCAAGTAGCGGAGAAACCCAATTCCCTTACAGCATCACAATCTTTCTCACCCTCGCAAAA
>JAHECH010000658.1 GCA_024641835.1 Deltaproteobacteria bacterium | reverse complement strand
GGCCTTTTCCAGGGCGGAAAACTGATGGAGCAGCGCAACTGGCTCGACTGGGGATTTGATCCAAAGCAGATCAACACCCTGTTCCTCACTCATGCCCATATTGACCACTGCGGCAAGATTCCGAAGCTGGTGAAAGACGGTTTCCACGGCCGGATCATCACCTCTCCGCCCACAGCTGAGCTCATGGGCATCATGCTCCTGGACGCGGCCCATATTCAGGAGATGGATGCAGAATGGCAGAGCCGCAGGAACAAGCGGCAAGCACACACACCGGTCGTGCCCCTCTACACCATGGAAGACGCAGAGGCGAGCCTCAAATATCTGCAGCCTGTGGAGAGAGACAAAATCCTCGAGCCAGAGCCTGGAATCAAAGCACGGCTCAGAAATGCTGGGCACATCCTGGGGTCTTCCATCCTGGAGCTCTGGATAGAAGAAGAGCAACCCGTCATCAAGGTTGTTTTCTCCGGGGATATCGGGAAAAAGGACCAGCTCATCCTCCAAGAGCGCAAAGAGATCTTTGACGCCGACTACCTCTTCCTCGAATCGACCTACGGGAACCGGCTGCACCGCTCTTTTGAAGCGAGCAAGCAGGAACTCCTGGAGGCGATTCAGTACGCCGTATCTCATGAAGAAAAAGTGCTCATCCCGGCCTTTGCCGTGGAAAGAACCCAGGAGATCCTTTACATCCTGGGTGAGTTTGATCGCGCAGGCCGCCTTCCACGCATTCCCATCATCCTGGACAGCCCTCTCGCGATCAAGGCGACCCAGATCTTCAGAAAGAACAAGAAATACTACGACGAAGAAGCGCGAGCCATCGTTGAGAAGGGTTATGATCCTTTTGATTTGCCTACCTTGAAATTCACAGAAACCACAGAGCAATCCATGGCGATCAACAAGATTAAAGGCTCTGCGATTATCATCGCCGGAAACGGCATGTGTACCGCAGGCCGCATCAAGCATCACCTGAAGCATAATCTCTGGAGACCGGGCGCGAGCCTCGTGATTGTGGGATTTCAAGCCGGGGGCACCATTGGCCGAAAGATCGTGGATGGGGCGAAGCAGGTGAAGATCTTTGGGGAGAACGTTTCCGTGAAAGCGAGGGTGTTCACCATCGGCGGTTTCTCGGCCCATGCAGACCAGAACGACCTCACTGAATGGGTCAGTCATTTTGAAAGCAGGCCCGGGGTCTTTCTGGTTCATGGTGAGCCAACGGCAAGCGAAGCCCTGGCAAACAAAATAAAGGATCTCTTCAACCTGGAAGTGCGCATCCCGAGATGGAAAGAACGGCTGATCCTCAAGCCGCGAGAAGTGATTGTAGAGGAACCGGCTGAGGCGGAGGCTGCGCCTGACATCCAGGCCCTCATGCTCAACACGATAGTGGACCTTGAAGGAAACCTCAAGCTCCTCAGGACGCAGATAAAGTCCAGGGAGAGCCTCGAGGAGGATGATTTGGACCGGTTGAGGTATGTCCAGGAGGAACTCCGGGGAGTGCTCTCAGGGTTGCAAGACGTGTCTTCGTGATGGTCCTGAGATTTTCAGGCGAGACCTTTTTCCCTGCGGATCATTTCGTGGAGCTCTCTAAAAGTGGCTGCAGGCAGTCGCCCTGTCTTCTCAGGTCTCAATCTGATCTTCACCGCGTCGACCGGGCAGACTGTGCTGCAAACACCGCACCCGATGCACCAGTCTTTGTCCACAACAGCGACATCCCCTTCCAGCTTGATCGCCTCCACAGGGCAGATCTCCGAGCACGCACCGCAGCCGGTGCACATCTCTTCATCCGTTTCCCGGATGAAATAAGTCGCCATGAGGATGTCCCTGGGAATCTTTCTTCTCCGAATGCTCCCCACATTCCAGCAGGCGCAGCCGCAACAGTTGCAGTTGTGCTGGATGTTCCCTTCCACATTGTCAACAAAGTGGACGAGACCCGCTTCCTCCGATTTCCTGATGATTTGAAGGGCTTCTTCTCTCGTGATTTCTCTTGCAAAGCCCCTGTCGATCACGTATCGCGCCATGTCGTTGAATTTCAGACATACCTCGGTGGGGTGATCACAGCCCTTGCCTCCGAGCCGGTACGCAACCCTGCAACTGCAATGGGCGGCGGCTACGCAGCTTGCCTCTTGAACCACCTTTTCCATCATATGAAGAGGGAGGACCGCCTGCTGGGACGGTTCAATGCTTCGGCCTATCGGGATGTACCGGTAGGGCTTGGTTTCAGATGGGCTGAAAGCTTCGCGGGTCACTTTTCTGTTGAAATACTTTGCCGTGAGCGCGGCCATCTTTCGCGCATGGGGTGTATCCTGAGCTTTCCAGAAAAACGTCTGGGGGAAGCCGAAGCCCACCTGATGCAGGGCATACCCCTTTTCTCCTTTTTCGGTTTTGCCCGTGTAAAGGAGCCCTTTTTCAGCGAGATGATCCAGTATCCTCACCAGCTCATCTTTCGGGAGACTCAGTGCTTTGAGGATTTCATCCACGCTCACAGGGTCGAGGGGAATAACTTTGTTCGGGATGGCGAGAGCAACCTCTGCTTCTACGGGTGTGAAATTCTCCCTGAGGATCTCAAGCAACGCATCTCCGAAAGGGTATCCCATTCCCAAAGAGGAAAGGTGTTGAGCCAGCTTTGCATAAACATTCTCTGTTGCCATGTCTAGAGCTCCCCGGCAGGCTGATGAAAAACGCCCATCTGCCATTCGACAGGCTCATGGCCCTGAGCAAAGCCGAAGGGCGTCGTTGCCCTCATCCCGCGCCCTGTCAAATTCTCGCTTTGCGAGACGGCGAAGCCGATTTAACAGGGCGAGTCGCTGCGGCGTACAAGTGAAACAGGGGCGCAAGGCACAGGGCGCACGGCGCACGGAAAAGAATTTCAGTTTAGCTTGTATTTCCGTAAACCGTGAACCGTGAGCCTTATGCCGTCATCGCGCCTCACTCCTCGGGATTTCGGGTGCCTTGCACCTGAACGTTTTTGATCAGCCTGCCCAACATCTGTTTTTCAGCAACCTGCTAAAGTTAGAAATACAAGAAACGTAATCACGAAAACACGAAAAAAGAAGTAAAGAATCCATCCCCAATTCTTGAAGGCGGCATTCTTCTCAAGCGGAGCGCACCGGCGGGCATGGGTGCCTTTTCTGAAGTGACTGCCGGGAGGGCGCCGTCCTTTTCACGACTTATCTGTGGGGGAAACCGCGGCTCCGAGCGAAGTCGAGGAGAACGACGGAGGGGGCAGAACTCCCCCGTAGATAAGTCGCAGAAAAGACCAGCCCGCCTCAGGCGGGCCAGCCCGGGAGGC
>JAHECH010000657.1 GCA_024641835.1 Deltaproteobacteria bacterium | reverse complement strand
CCCAGGGCGTCTTTCCGGCCTTGTCTGGCCAAATCGACCAGAGTTTCAAGGCTTGTTTCACCCGTAAATTTCTTTTGTGCCATTAGGTCCTCTTTCCTGTTAGACAAAAAGACAGGCCTATATGTGACACAAAAAATAGCACGATTTCAGGTTTTACACATTCTATTCTGAGCGGCTGGTGAAACCGGGGATGTGGGAGCAAGCTCTGCTGGGAAGATGAGGCAGCCTGTTAATAGCTCCCGGCAGAAGCGGCTCCCGAGTGGGGAGTAGGATCGCATCTGGAATTGTGAATTATGAAATGCCTTGGTGTGCAGATACCTTGCCGTCTCCTGCAAATTTCAAGATCGGCAGGATGTTTGGATATGACTTGCTGATCCGCAACCGAAGTTGGGAGAAGAAAGAGATCGGGCTGCTTAGCTAGTGCCCATCCGGAAATGGGCTTTTTCTAAACCTTTACGAAGAAACGACTGTCATCATTGTGCTCAAGATGCCCTGCCGAAGAGGGTTTCCAGCGTTACAGGGAAGCAAATCGCAATGATTTTGGCCTAATTGGGCATACTTCTACTGTTGATTTTAGGTTGTCATCCCTTTTTTATTGTGAATCTCTTAGGTTGTCTCAATTGCCCTCCTAGCCATTGTGAGGAGGTTCGCTGAGACCACCGATGCCCATACGTAGCTGTGAAAGGAAGTCAACGACTTCCAGGTGCATCGATCGAGACCAAAACATCGCTTCAGCCATGATATGGCAGACTCGATTCCTGCGCGAAACCTGCGCAGACGGTTGTAAACGTACTCACTGCGGCACATACGCTCCACACTCATGCCGCGTTTCTTTGCAAAACAGACGTCCTTGATATTTTTCGACTTCGCCCATTGGAGGTTCTTTTTTGAGGCAAAGCCTCCATCCAGGGCGATCTTGAGGGGATAACGGCCATAGACCTGATCATGACGATTGAGCATTTGTTCCATCAGGGTGGAGTCAGCGGGATTACCTTTGACGATAAGACAGTCTGTAATCAGATTGGAAGGCCCCACACTGAGGCAAACCTTATGTCCGTAAAAAATGTCCCGGCGATCTTTCTTGATGATATCGGTGTGGGGCTCGAAGAGGGAAACGATCTTCTCCTCAGCAGGAACGCTCTCACCGTTAAGGACTCTACGGGTCGTTTGATCGATCACCTGTTCCACCAGGGGAATAAGGCGCTTCATCTCTTCGATAAGCGGGAAGAGATGCACGCAAGCGCTGCTTTCAATGATACTGAAGGTGGTCTTTGCGTAGTTGAGCACCCTACGGGTGACCTTGAGGAGATCTTCATAGAGTCGTTTTCGAAGCGTCGCGTCGTTGCAATGCGTGATGGCGAGCATCCTGCGCTTGGCCACCTTTGTATGGTCTGAAAAGTTGATCTTGATGCGCTCTGAATCCTCTTTAATTTGGGTGAGAATACGGGTTAGGACCCGCACCGAATCCCATAGCAACGTGGAATCTGAAGGCTCATGGATATTGGAGGAGACGACCGTACAGTCTACCCGACTCTGCTGGCCTTTCTCCATCTCCGTGTCTTCGGCATAAGCCATGAGGATGTCATTAATGGCTTTCCATGATTGCGGTGAAATGGCTTTGATCGCAGCACACAGGGCGGATTTCTTAAGACCGTCATGGGCAATCCCGATCCGGCAGAAGTGCCGATAACATCGAGAGTCAAGAATATGAAAGGCAAGATCCTCATAGCTGAAACCTTCGATCTGCTTCACAATGGCTACCCGAAGGACCTGTTCCGCACTCATCCCATGGGCTCCTGCGCCATGGGTTTGAACATCACAAGTAAGGTCTTGCCAGACCATCTCAGAGATGATAGGGTTCTCGTCAAGGATGTCGCTGATTCGCTGCAACTCCTCGGCTCGTGGATGCTCAATGGGAGGGATCAATATCGGCATCTGATTACATTGCTTTTCGCGCATTTCTTGGTAGCTCCTTTCTCTGTGTTTTTTGAAGATCGCAATCTTTCAATAACAACCAGAGGGAGATATTGTCTACCTTGAAATGCGCTTTTTTTGTCATCGAATCAAACCATTACCCATTTCTGGATGGGCACTATCTAGTAGTCTTTCACCTCTGAGGCGCTCTTCTCTACGCTCAAGTTAAGCTCTTTCAGCACAACGCCGAATACCCTTATGCTGTCCTTGTATTGGACGCTTATGGTCACACGGTTGTCTGCATTCTTTTCGATATGGAAATCGTCTTCGTTGAAATCGTATCCCGATTCTTTCATCTTGTTTGTCAGAAAACTTAGAGTATCATGAATGCTGTTCTTAGTCCCGTAGATTGCGGCTACGTCCAGTTCCTTCCCTATCCAGTATTGGTACCAGTAAGGCCGTGCTGCACTTACAGCGAGAATGACCACCGCTATGGCTATAATATACTGGAACGTCTTCTTCACCTCAAAGCCCACCTCCTTCTCTCTTGCTTGTTATGACTTTACCCTCACGGGCAAATGGTGGCCCCTTCCCGAACAAATATCCTCCCTCTCCAGTGAACGATGTAGACTCCTGATTCATTCCATGGCTTTCAGAAAAAATGAAGCATCAGATATTAATTTTCCATCTTTTAGTCTATTTTAACATACTGATTGTAAAAATGTCAAAACAAAACGATACTACCCTATCCCAAATCCACCGCCTAATTCCCGGACTCTTCGCGGGACGCGGGTTTCGAGCAATTCCTGATCACCAGCAAGGCGTCAGATGCAAGGCGCCGAGGAGCGACGACCGAGGCGTATCGAGATATACGCCGCAAGGAGGAGCGAGCGAAGGCAACGCCGCAGATGATGCCTAGATGGTGAATCAGGGCTATATTCGATTATTTTTTCAGGTACACCAGAGGGCACCGGCGAAATCGAGATGAGCCGGAATCGGATCCGTCACCCCGTCTGAACAAATATGAGAAGGTGTGGTGGTTGCACGAAGGACGCGGTAGTCGAAGAAAAGGGTCATGGGGAAGCCCATGACCCTTTGAAGCAATCACTGACGTATGGTGCCGGAGGTCGGAATCGAACCGACACGGACTTGTGGTCCACTGGATTTTGAGTCCAGCGCGTCTACCAATTTCACCACTCCGGCACCTGAAAACGCATGGATTATAGGTGTGTTTGGACTGTCGTGTCAATATCATATTGACATGGGTAAGACCCGTTGTTAAGATGTCGAAAAAGTTGGGGCTGTAGCTCAGTTGGGAGAGCGCATGAATGGCATTCATGAGGCCGTCGGTTCGATCCCGTCCAGCTCCACCA